>JARRRH010000006.1:0-14737 GCA_037380925.1 Deltaproteobacteria bacterium
GAACAGCGGCACGACCTACTATTTCCGGGTCGCTTCGACGGATAGGTCCGAAAACGGCCCGACCATTTCGACAGAAAGGGTCTTTGGCACCGCTGCACCGCCTGATACGGCGGCTCCGTTCGTTGTGGAATATCCCCGCATCGACTATTCCAACAACACGATTGATGTGACCTACAGTGAGAACAACATGGAGAATGCGGGGGAAGAAGCAAACTACGAGTTCAGCCCCTCGCTGTTGTTCCGTAATCCAGGCGGATCCGATGACATCAACCAGCCTACAGGAAATACCTATCGCCTGTTCCTGAGTTCCATTCCAAATTATACAGTGTTCACATTGACCGTGGAGAATGTCACGGACCAAGCAGGAAATCTGCTCAACCCCACAACCGTCAAAGTCAACGACTGCGACGACGACGGCATGGCCGATGACTGGGAGACCGTTCGTGGTGTCGGGGATCCGGCTGGAGATCCAGATGGGGATGAATTGAACAATCTTGAGGAGTTCAGCGAGAGTACGGACCCACAATCCCCCGACACAGACGGGGATGGTCTTCCGGATGGATGGGAAGTCACCTATGGACTGAATCCATTGGACAGCACCGGCGACAACGGGGGAAGCGGAGACACCGACAATGACGGATCGACGAATTATGAGGAGTTTGTAAACAACACAAATCCTGTTGATTCAACGTCCAGGGTCACGCTTCCGGCTCCCGTTATTGTAGAAACCATTCCGCACAATGGCGCAGGAATAGCGGATGATAGCCGCGTGCCGGCGGATTCCTCCTTCTGTGTTCGCATAGAAGCCTCGGCCGGAATAAACACCGGGAGCGTCGACAGCGTTGTATTCACCGTGAATGACGGCGCCCATGCCTCATACCAGAGAAATCTGGGTGATGACGTGGTAAGGGTTGTAAAACTCACCCAGGATGATGACACCAGGGTAACCAAGCTGTGGGCGGTGTATGACCAGGCAAGAGAGACTTACGGGGGGTTTGCCTATGAGTCCACCGTCAGCATCGAGGTTCGCGTTAAAGATGCGTCAGGTTTCGGGGAAGGGCAGGGAACTTACATTTTTAAGGTCGAAAGCGAGCTCGCGCACCTCGATGCCAATGACCCGATGAATCTTCCCGATACGAGGGCCCTCGACCTGTCAGATCCCGGCATGGACGGCATTCACTATGATGCGGGTCTTCAAGTCAACAGCGGCGACCTGACCGGAGCCAAAATTGTCTACAACAGGTCTGAACCGGCGACGCCTCGATTCGGATCGTTGTATGAACTGCCGACGCTGACCTCAGACCAGGTCAAGAACCCGAAAAAACTGAACACTTCGGACAGAGGCGTGCCGCCGGAGCATTCCAATGCCAAGGCCAATCGAACGGAGGTCAATCCTGTGGGTAACAGCATGAACCTCCAGCCCGGAACCGTGTTCAACACTGCGGTGAAACTCTTTGTTCCGTGCCCGGGATACGATGACGTGAGCAGGTTGAGTGTTTTCCTGTACAATGGGCGGGAATGGGTTCTGGCCTGTGACGGCAACGGCAGAGTGACGCTGGATGGCGAGGGATGGATGGTCCCCGGTTCACGGGTGAACCACAACTTCGCAGACGATCCGGGCAGTGATCTTTCCACCATTGAAATAAAGGTTTACCATTTCTCGGGCGCTCAGGCCGGGGAGGCAAGCACCGAATTTGATGGATCGGAGCCGGATGCGGCGCAGGGGTGCTTCATATCAAGTATAATGGAATGAAAGGCCTAAGGCGCAAGGCGTAAGGTATAAGGCAAAGACGAAAAGAGGAAGAATGGGTAAAGAGAGAATACAGAATACATTAGGCAGTAGACAGAAGCGGCAAAGGAATATTGGAATATTGGAATGATGGCCTCCGGCTCGACTCCGTCCCGTAGTGGGACTACGCCCCGGAGGGTAGAGCCTACGGCTCGGAGAGAATGATGGGGAAGGAAGAATACAAAAGGCGTAAGGCAGCAACGAAAAAAACAATAATTTAATCACGAAAACACCCTTCGACAGGCTCAGGGCAGGCGAAAATTATGAAACACGAAAAAAGAGTCTCTTTTAATGCCAAAATCCAAAGTCCAAAATCCAAAGGAATGTCAGATGCAAAGGCCCAATGACGAAAACCGGCGATGCGCGAAATGCGGAACGCTGGAAGAATGGATTGCAAAAAGACATTGCTTCTCTTGCAGGGAGTAAGGTTTATCCTCATAGAGCTACGGGTCCTAAATCGGAGTTGTCTGATTCTGAAATAAAAAGAGCCGTCCATGAAGAGTGTTTACAAGGTCTCGTCTACTTTGTCGGGGTTTTCCTTTATCCAGTAAAGGTAAGCTTTCTTGATACGGAGGAGGTCATCAAGTTCATTTTTGCAAATGTCAAAAAGTTCTCTTGCCGACACCTCATGATAGAAATGGACCAGGCGGTTCCTGCACCCCCCGAGAGTCCGCAAAAGTTCCATATCGTCTTTGGACAGCACGTTAACTTGACCGAGTTCGTTGGCGATTTCCTTGTATTCGCTGACCCCTTTTCCGAATGTCTTTGCCAGGATATGTCTGCCGATGTCGAATAGGGCCTCGAGGGCCCTTCGGAGACAAGATTCCGTGGCCCAGATATTTCTTTTGTCCTTCATGAATTCGTCATAGGTGGTGAAAGGCAATGATTTGATTTCGGATACCATTTGGTCCACCCACGCAATCCTATCGGCGACCACTTTCTTGCTGATTTTACCAGGGGACATGAGTTATCTCCTCTAAACGATAGCTCCGGCAATGCTACCGAAAGCAAAAGAGCAGCTAGGTGCCGGCGCTGAAAATCATGTCCAGCCTCTCACGCTCTAAAGGTGCTAGATCACCGGCGCGTCTCAAAACATAGAGCTCGTACTCATCGCCCAGATAAGCATCCCTGCAAAAGATCCTCTCCCCCCTGATGATATTGGCTGCCAGGAAAGGGCCTGCTTCCGAAAGGATGACTAAATCAACTCTTGCCGCGCCCAAAAGCTCTTCAAGCTCAATGGCCAGACTGACTTTCTCTCTGGCGGATAACGTGGAACCCTTTTTCACTTTAGCTCCTATGTCGACGTCCGCCGTGGCGGCTCTGTTCAACTCTCCTCGGTCGTAAAAATAGTTGATAATCTCCTGGCTTCTGCTGCCAAAGGTATACATCAAATCAAGACCGTAGCGGTCGCATAATTCCCTGATCTGTCTGTGCAATTGGCTCATGGGTTTCGCCCTTCCACCTTTTGGACGGGAGCTAATCCGCTTTTCGAATTCGGCAAATTATAACGTATTCAGGCAGGGCTGGCAACATGACACAGAGCACGTCTATAAATATATGAATAACTCCTGGAAGAGGGAAGATTGGAATATCCTCCTCCGCCAAGGCTACGGCGGACAGGATGGAAAAATGGAAGAATGGGTAAAGGTTAAGAGAGAATACAGAATACCCCAAGTGAAATGGTGCTACCGCAATTTCACGGGGCAGGCAGCAGACAGTAGACAGAATGCTAAAGAATGAAGGTCAAGGCGCAAGGCAAAAAGACTATCAGGAATTTGTCACGTGACAATGGGAAGTCCGGCTGATAAAAGGAGAAGAAGCTGTGGCGATCAGGATTCCGGATAGACTGTCCAGTTGGTTACTTTGAGTCCTTCAATCCGTTCGAAGTGTTTGGTATTGTTTGTAACAAGCGTCACATTGTGAGCCAGGGCGCACGAGGCAAGGATAAGATCAAAATCGTCCAACCGTGTCCCCACCTTTTCCAGCTTGCTCTTGTAAATTCCAAAAATCTCTGCGCATTCGGGACCCAATGGAACAACTTCCAAAGTGCCCTCAATAGTTTTTACCTTCGCAAGGTTGCTCTCCACTTTCTGGGACTTGTACGCGCCGTAATAGAGTTCCATCAAAGTAACCACACTTACCTTGATCGGATCGTGAAGGTGCTCCTGCAAATTCCTTTTAACCGCAGCGTTCCCTTTTAGGCTAAAGATTACCGTGTCCGTATCGAGTAAATACATCAGAATCCTTGTTTAAGTTTCCTCGAGTCTCTGCGCGCCTGCCTGATGTCGTCGATGATTTGCTGCGCTTCCCGATCGTCTTCCCATGAACCTGAGAGGTCCAACAAAACTTGGGCAGGGGTTTTTCCGGCGTCGAGATACCTTTTTCTGGCCAAATACTCCTTCAAAAGGAAAAGGACTTGCTGGCTGATTGAGCGATTTTCAGCTGCAGCAAGCTTTTTGATCTCAGCGTACAACTCGTCTTGAACTCCTTTTATCTGCAAATTGGCCACATTTCTTCTCCCTGGTTTCATGAAAAAATAGTACAAATGCATGAAAAAGTCAAGCTCAATCGGTGACCCTTTGTGCTCTTTTTTCTCAAGGGGAGAAAAAGGGTGACATGTGCGCAAAATTATTGATATGATTATACAATATAGAGACAAAAGCTTTTACAGGATGGAATCAGGCTGGTTGTTGTGAAACGGAAACAGGCAGAGCAAAATCCCCCCTGCCCCCCTTTACCAAAGGGAGGGTTGGAGAGATTTTGCTGACGGGGCAAGGGAGACCTCCCATGGCAACCCTTTTCTGACGCCTGCAATAAGAATATAGAGGAGCCGCAATTCAGGAGGTTTCAGGATAGAGACATGAAAGTACTGGTGACGGGGACAGCGGGTTTTATCGGGTCGTTCACGGCTGCGAGGCTTGCAGAGAGAGGGGATGAAGTTGTCGGCTTGGACAACATCAATGAGTACTACGACGTCAACCTCAAGCACGGACGACTGGCAAAGGACGGCATAGACCGCAAGAAAGCAGAAGCGGGAGCAATGGTCCAAAGCATCATATATCCCACCTATCGTTTCATCAGGTTGGATCTGGAAGATCTTCAAGGCCTGGAGCACTTGTTTGAGAAAGAGCGCTTTGAAAAGGTCTGTCACCTGGCTGCACAGGCGGGTGTGCGATATTCCCTCACAAACCCCCACAGCTATGTGGACGCCAATATCAGGGGGTTTCTCAACCTCCTGGAATGCTGCAGGCATCAGGGCACCCAACACCTGGTGTTCGCCTCGTCCAGTTCTGTTTACGGGTTGAACGAGAAGTACCCGTTTTCCACGCGGGACAACGTGGACCACCCCATTTCCCTGTATGCGGCGAGCAAGAAAGCCGATGAGTTGATGGCCCACACTTACAGCCACTTGTTCAACATCCCGGCAACAGGACTCCGGTATTTCACTGTCTATGGGCCCTGGGGACGGCCGGACATGGCCTTGTTTATTTTTACCAAGGCGATTCTGGAGGGCCGGGCCATCGATGTATTCAATCACGGAGACATGAAAAGGGATTTCACGTACATTGACGACATCGTGACCGGAACCATCAAGGTGCTCGACAAGCCGCCTAAAGGAGACCCAAATTGGAGCGGAGAACACCCGGATCCATCGAAGTCCCGGGCCCCATACCGGATCTACAACATCGGCAACAACTCACCTGTTGAGCTCATGGCGTTTATCAAGGCCATAGAGAAAGCTCTCGGCAGAAAAGCCAAAAAGAATTTCCTGCCCATGCAACCCGGAGACGTGCCGGCTACGTGGGCGGATGTGGATGATCTGGCCAAGGATTTCGGTTATGCACCGAGCGTTAATGTGGAAGAAGGAGTGGAGAAGTTTGTAAGGTGGTACGTGGAATATTATGGGGAAGAGAATAGAGAATACAGCAGACAGTAGACAGTAGACAGAATGCTAAAGAATGAAGGTCAAGGCGCAAGGACAAAAAGAGGAGGGAATATTGGAATAAGAATAATAAACAACAAAGAGAAGGACAAAAAAACTATCACGAAAACACGAAAGGACGAAAGCACGAAAGAAGAGAAAGAGAATTTCTCGCCCGTCCCGCAAGGCGGGCCTCGAGCCACAGAGAAAACGAAGGTGTTCGCTCAAAACGAAGATCGGTCTCGAGAAGCAAAGCGACAAGCAAGCTTGTCCTTTGCTGCCGAGCCCGCTCTGCGCTCAATGCTTTCGCACTGAGACTCCCCTCTACAGGGGGGCTTGAGCGAGCTCACAGATCAGTTGAGAGAAGGCGACCAGGGCTCTAGCGAACGGAGAGAGCGGGCGAGAGAGATCTTGATCCTTAATCTTCTTGTTTTCAAATTTGAAGTTGCTCTTTTTCGTGTTTTACCAGTTTCGTGCTTTCGTGATAAATCTTTTGGGCCTGATTTTGCGTTTTCGTGAGAGAATATGTTATTTCGTTGAAGAGGCGGGGACATGAAGTTTCAGAAGAACATCTTGTGCATCGGTGCGGGTTATGTGGGCGGCCCGACCATGGCCATGATCGCAGCCAAATGCCCTGATTACAGGGTCGTGGTGGTGGACATCGACAGAGCGAAGATTGACGCCTGGAACAGCGACACCCTGCCCATCTACGAGCCGGGCCTCGAGGAGGTCGTCAAAAAAACCCGGAACAAGAATCTCTTCTTTTCTCCGGACATTGAGAAAGGGATTGAAGAAGCGGAGATCATTTTTGTCTCTGTAAACACCCCCACCAAGACATTCGGGCAAGGTGCGGGAAAAGCGGCCGACCTTCAGTACTGGGAAAAGACAGCCAGGCAAATTTTGGAATATTCCAAGGGAAACAAGATCGTCGTGGAAAAATCGACTCTGCCTGTCAGAACCGCCTCGGCCATGGAAAGAATTCTTAATGAGAATTCCAGGCAATTTCGTTTTGACGTGGTCTCAAACCCGGAGTTCCTGGCAGAAGGAACAGCGATGCGGGATCTCGATCACCCGGAGCGGGTCCTCATCGGCTCCCGAGAAACTCCTGAGGGCATCAAGGCGAGGAAAGAGGTGGTGGAGATTTACGCCAACTGGGTCCCGAGGGAAAGAATCATTGAATCCAATGTGTGGAGCTCGGAGCTTTCCAAACTGGTAGCCAATGCCTTTCTGGCCCAGAGGATATCGTCCATCAACTCCATTTCAGCCCTCTGCGAGAGAACGGAAGCGGACGTGGACGAGGTGGCCTATTCGATCGGAATGGATTCCAGAATCGGGCCCAAGTTCTTGAAGGCCAGTGTGGGGTTCGGCGGGTCGTGTTTCAAGAAAGACATTCTCAATCTTGTTTACATTTGCGAGAGCTACGGCCTTGAAAAGGTGGCAAGATACTGGGAATCGGTGGTTGAAATCAACGAATGGCAAGAGTACCGCTTTATTCAGAGCATGCTGGAGAACATGTTCAACACGGTGGCGGGAAAGAAAATTGCCCTTTTGGGTTTTGCTTTCAAAGCAAACACGGGCGACACCCGGGAATCCCCTGCTATTTACGTTGCCCAGGGACTCCTGGAGGAACATGCCGAGGTGGTTGTTTCAGACCCCAAAGCTCTCAAAAATGCCAAGATGGACTTGAAGGCTTTTGAAGACCGGGTTGCCTTCGAACCCGACCCCTACAAAGCGGTCGAGGGGGCCCATGCCATTGCCATCATCACGGAGTGGGATCTTTATCGGGATTTGGACTACGGGCGGATTTTCAAGTCCATGGTGCAGCCGGCGTTTGTGTTTGACGGCAGGAATATCCTGGATCACAAGAGGCTGTTCGAGATAGGGTTTAATGTGATCGCCATAGGCAAGTCCCCCCTGAAGCACTTCTAAGAAATATCTCTCGCCCGTCCCGCAAGGCGGGACTAGAGCCGCAGAGACCACAGAGAAGGTAAAAATCGAAATATTCGCTCAAGTGCGCGGCGCTTGAGCGGCCACGCAAAGCGGATATGTGAGGCGGCCCTAATGTAATTAGTCAGCGAGCATTCTAATGTGTAGATTTGGGGCTGTCTATCTGTGTCCGCGGCTAATATGATCTCTGCTGTCTCTGTGCCTCTAGTGAGCGAAGCGAACGGGCGAGAGATTCATTCTTTTGCTTTAGAGCATTTCCACGGCGCAGGCCATGCCGATGCCGCCGCCGCCGCACAGGGTGGCCAGGCCCAGGGTTTTGCCCCGCTTTTTCATGGCGTGGAGCAGTGTCACGATGATGCGGGTGCCTGTGGACCCCACAGGGTGGCCCAGTCCGATGCCCGAGCCGTTCACATTGGTGATCTCTCTGTTGAGCCCCAATTCCTTTTCGCAGCCCAAATACTGAGCGGCGAAAGCTTCATTCAGTTCAATCAATTCAAAATCTTCGAGTTTGAGGTCCGGGTTCTTGTCCAGCAAGTTTCGTAGCGCGGGCACAGGACTCAATCCCATGACAGAGGGGTGGCATGCGCCCCTGCCGACCGCCCTGATTTTGGCTATGGGCTGAATGCCCAATTCCTTGGCCTTGTCGCTGGACATGATGATCAGGGCGCTGGATCCGTCGTTGATTCCCGAGGAGTTCCCCGCGGTGACTTTTCCCACTTTGGGAATGAATGCCGGCGGGAGTTTTGCCAACTGCTCCATGGTGAGCCCGGGCCGAAAGTGCTCGTCCTTGTCAAAGATGATGGGGGGCTTCTTTTTTTGGGGCACCTCGACAGGCACGATTTCCTCCTTGAAATCCCCTTCCACCGTGGCCCTTTCCGCATTGTTGTGGCTCCTGAGCGCCACTTCATCCATCTCTTCGCGCGTAATGTTGTACATCTGCGCCACAAACTCCGCGGTGTGGCCCATGATGTAAGGCTTGCCCTTAAACAGCTCCAGAGGCATGCCTTCTTTCAAGGGGCCGTTTTCAGGACCGGGCAAGAGATGAGAACCGCAGTGGAGTCCGTGCATCAGGGTGTCCACAAAAACGGCATCCTGGAGCCGGCATCCCCACCGAGCGGCCGGGACCGTGTAAGCGATGCCGGACATGTGCTCCGTGCCCCCGGCCAGGATGATATCCGCCATGCCGGCCTGGATCATGGCAAGACCCGAGATGGTCCCTTCCATTGCGGAAGTACAGACCCTGTTTATGGTTACGGCGGTAACAGTGTCCGGTATGTCCGCCATAAGGGCAGCGACCCGGGCCACATTAAGGGAATCTGCAGGCTCCTGACAGCAGCCGAATCGAATGTCGTCGATCATGCCGGGCTCGATTCCGGCTCGTTTGATGGCCTCTTTCATGCTGACGGCGCCGATGCCGGCCGCATTCAGATCCCGAAGGGTTCCGCCAAAAGCACCAATCGCCGTACGACAGGCCGAAACAATGACCACATCTTTCATAGCAACACCCCTCTCAAAAAATCCTTTGCAAAGTCAATCAGATCGAGAACTGAATGGCTATTCATTCATTTTGTTGATGTATAATGGAAAGGGAAGGGCAAGTAAAGGGAAAAAGTTCCAGAGGTCAGAGCCACAGAAATCAGAGCCTCAGCAAAAGATGGAGCTACGCAGGTCAGAAGAATGGTGGAATAATGGCCTCCGGCTCGTAGAGCCTACGGCTCGGAGAGAATGATGGGGAAGGAAGAATACAGAATAGGGGAGGCAAAAGGCTTAAGGCGCAAGGCGTAAGGCAGCAAAGAAAAAAACAAAAATTTAATCAGGAAAACACCCTTCGACAGGCTCAGGGCAGGCGAAATATCGCAAACACGAAAAAAGAGTCTCCCTTAATGCCAAAATCCAAAGTTCAAAATCCAAAGGAATGTCAAAGCCCAAACTCCAAAACCCCGATTGGGGGAGGATCTTCCTAGTGTCGCGGGCAGAGGTGATTCCAAGCCTTATTCCACCATTCACTTCTGCATCTTTTGTCATTAGGATTTAGGATTTCTTTTGACATTTGGATTTCGAACTTTGACATTTATTCATCGTTTGCATCTGCTGATTTGGTCTGTGCTCGCAGACGCGGTGATGAACAGAATTGAGGCGTATCGAAAGCATGATTACGGTTGCTTTTTCATCTCACCCCATAGAGACCTTGCCTTTTGCACGCGGTGAAATGGAGTGGCACCGGATGCGCTAATGCTTTTCAATGGAGACGAGCTCTGCCACAAAGCTCCCGACCACGACTTTGCTCTTCAGTTTGACGGGAATCTGATTCTCGTCCGCGGTGACCCATATCTGCACGCTTGCCTTGGGACTCTTCTCGAAAACACCGCCCACGTGCTCCAGGTCCGGTTCCACAAAGAAGGTATCATAGGATACGCCCCTCACCTTGATGGTTTCCCTTCTGATCACGCGGGCTTTGCCCATCACACACTTTCTGCCGTCGGCAACCGGAACCTGCAGCTCTAGGCCCTCTTTCAAAGGTGTGAGACGAAAAGCGTAAAAGACGGAGAGAGGATCAAAGGATCCCGGCAATATGGATATGGGCTCTCGGACCTCATCCAAGCTGATGTACTGAGCCTCTCTTTTCTCCCAATCGAAGGTCACGGTGATGTCTCTTTTGTGTTTGCCGCTTCCTTTCTTCCTGTAAAGCAAAGAGCGGGTCATGTTTTTATCCGCATACCCGTCGAAGCGGTCCCGGACCTTGTAGAAAACATCTGCGAACGCATTGGTCTCAGTGGTCATGACAAAGTGATAGGCTTTCTTTCCGTCCAAGGTTTCCAGGGGAAGAATCTCGAGAACGGCTTGAGCAGCGGGGATAAAGGCCCACCTCACCTCGAAGGTCAGCTTCTCGCCCGGCTCAAAAGGAAAACCCTCAGGGTGGGCGTCAACGTTTGGTGTTAACACCATGATCCCGAAGATGGCTAACAAAGTGGATGCAAAGTATTGCATGCACTTCCGCCCTGTACTTGCATCATTTTTCATGACGTTAAGATTCAAAAGTCGCATAAACGAATTCAATAAAATCCAAATGCCAAAGTTCCAATGTCAAATGAAATCCAAAGTCCAAATGACAAAACGTAAATGAAAGAATACAGAACACAGGAGACAGAAGACAGAATAAAAAAGAAGGCGTAAGGCAAAAGAGATTATCACGAAAACACCCTTCGACAGGCTCAGGGCAGGCGAAATATCGAAAACACGAAAAAGATCATATTTTCTTTCTTTAGTGTTTTCGTGATTACCTCTTATTCTGATCTCTGACCTCTGATCTCTGACTTCTGGCTTTCGGTTTTTCTACCAGCAGGTACCGATCGGGCTCGAGGCGAGCAAAGATGGTGGCACCAGGGCATGGCGCCACCAGCTTTTTGCCAAACTCCTCGCCGAGTACCTGAAAAAGCTCGAGGCAGCATGAGCACAGGTGAGCACTGCGATCAATGGAGTAGGGGATGATGCTTTGATTCTCGGTGATGAAAAAGCGCGGCTTGATGAAGTTGGCGTGATTGGCGGTGTGAGAGAGATAGAGAAAATCGTAATCCTCGACATCAGAGCCCAGCCTGTGGGCCCACCTCAAGTAAATTTTCTTTTCCAAGTCCTCCACCGAACGCCACCTGGAAGGGATTTTTCTCACAAAGTCCTTTTCTTTTATCATGGCCTTCTTGTCTTTCCGCCCTGCCAATCGAGGCGGCTCAAAGTCAGCTAAGGTGATGGTCGCGGCCTTTTTGTCCGCATACTCTTGATCCAACTCAAAAGAACTCACCACAAGGTACAGGCCGTTTTTCGTCGAGGCTTTGTACCAACTCCCCTGTCTTCTGCAGGTGTCCATCCAGACTTCGGGAGCGACGCTGGTTATTTTGTTGATTTCGTCCAGTGGGGTGCAGACCACCCCCTTTGCGGATTTCATTTTGATACCCCGGTTCGCCAGCGCTTCCCGCAATTGCGCCTCCTCTTCTTTGCTCAGCCAGTAGACATGTTTCACGTAGGTATCGTTTTTCTTCACAGATCTTCCTTCCTTAAGGAAAGGCGTCATGGAACTTTCACCCCGGAGCGCGCCGAGGACACAGAGAACCTTTTTTGCCCCTGCCTTGGCGATGCAAAAAAAGGGGCCTCTATTCCGAGTAGAATCACCCATTGTGTAAAAAGAAACAATTATGCAAGTAAAAAGCTCATTTCAAAGTTATTTTGGACACCAGTGACGAATTTTCAGGATCGATATTTCTATTGCGATGTTTATATCATTTAAGATATAGGACATAAGGGGTTTTATTGCAAGTCATAAGCGAAGGGTGGGTAAGACAGAAGGTGTTTTTCAAAGTCAAGACATGTGAAGAAGTCCTGGATCTTCTCAAGACTTTCGAGCCTGTGGGAGAGAAGCGTGTCCTCTTGGCCCAAGCTTTTGAGCAGGTGCTGAGCCAGGATATTGTGTCACCGGTGGATTTGCCGGGTTTTGCCCGATCGGCCATGGACGGTTACGCCATCATGGCCAAGGACTCATTCGGGGCGACGGAGAGCCTTCCCGCACTGCTGGAGGTGGTGGGCGAGGTGAAAATGGGCGAAATTCCGAGGGTGAAAGCGGGTCCGAGTCGGGCGGTAAGAATTGCCACCGGGGGCATGCTTCCGGATGGGGCGGACGGCGTGGTCATGGTGGAATACTGCCACACGCTGGATGAAAACACCATCGAGGTGAGCCGCGCCATATCGCCTCAGGAGAATGTCATCGCTCCTGATGACGATTACAGGAAAGGGTCGGTTGTTCTGTCAAAAGGGACCCGCCTGAGGCCCCAGGACCTGGGTGCCATGGCCGGTTTCGGCATATTGGAAGTGACTGTGTACAAAAAACCGAAGGTGGCCATTATTTCAACCGGCGACGAGGTCGTTCCTGCGGAACAAAACCCTGGGCCGGGCCAGGTGCGGGATATCAACAGTTACACGCTGGGTGCCCTTTGTGAGGAGATGGGGGCTGAGCCGGTGATTCTGGGCCTAAGTGGAGACAACTTCAATTCACTTCGCGGTCTGGTGGAAAAAGGCCTCGGCACGGCGGATACAGTGTGGCTTTCCGGGGGCAGTTCTGTGGGGACAAGAGACCTGACCGTGAAGGTTTTCGAGTCCTTTGAGCGCATGGAGGTGCTCGTTCACGGCATATCCATCAGTCCGGGCAAACCGACGATCATAGCCAGGCTCAATTCCTGCGCCGTATTCGGCCTGCCGGGACATACCGCCTCGGCCATGGTGGTGGCCGAGGTGTTTCTGAAACCTTTCCTTTCCCGCATTTCAGGGCAAAGGGAGCCTGCGCACAAGATCGAACCTGAGATCTGGGCAAAACTCAGCCGCAACATTGAGTCTGCGGCGGGCCGGGATGACTATGTGCGGGTCAAGCTGTACGAAAGAGAAGGGGATTTGGTGGCGGAGCCCATTTTCGGCAAATCAGGGCTCATCTCCACGCTGGTGGATGCGGACGGCTTGGTGAGAGTGGACAGGAACACGGAAGGGCTCTACGAGGGGGAGAGGGTCAAGGTCCTTCTTTTTCGCCATTCATAGTATTTAAGAAAACCGCGGAGAGCGCTGAGGGCGCGGAGAAAATCACATAAACAACTCTTCGGTGGTCTCCGCGTGCTCGGCGGTGGATTCTTAGTTGTCACTAAACCCTCCGCCTCTGGTGGAGGACCCGGATAGATTCTACCGGTCCGGGGTCTAGAAGAGGCGGTACGTTTTGAATCATGGGGCGCAGGGAGGAAGCCTTTTCTTGCGTTCCGAGGCTCCGGGCTGGTCTTTTCAGTAACTTACCTCCGGGGGAGTTCTGCCCCCTCCGCATTCCCTTCGACAAGCCCTTCGATTTCACTCAGGGCCATGAGTGAGGTCGAATGGCTCAGGGCTGCGGCTTCCCCCACAGATAAGTTGCGAAAAGGACAGCGGCCTCCCACCAGTCACTTCAGAAAAGCCCCACAACCCCCGTATTTATGTCGCTCGATGTAAACAATTTAATGCTCCGAGTAGTAATTGAAAAAACCGCGGAATGACACCTTTCGCGCGAGCACAACCCCTGCCTAATTCTTGAACTCGTATCCCAACAGGAACATGAGCTCGGAATCGTAGTTTTCTTTGGCTCCGGACGAAGGGTTGTGATTATAGTCGTAGTTGTATTGTAGAGTTCCGGTGATACCCTTATAAAGGGGGAACCGCACCCCTTGCCTTGTGTTGATAAACCAGTCACTGGAACTTTCAAGGCTCACGTACCCAACATGGTTGTGGAAGAGTTGGAAGAACTTGTTGAAGAAATACTGATCGTAGTTGACAGCCCACTGACCCGCAGTGTAACTGTCATCGGCAGCAACAATGTAATTCTCCTTCACATAGGACGGCCCTGCTGAAAAGCTCAGGTTCAGCGTGTCTGTTTCGAAGACCTGATAGCCAATACCGGTAGCAATCGTGGAACGCAGGTCCAGATCAGCGAACTCGTCATTCTGCAACAGGGTTCCTACATGCCAGTACCACTTCTGGCTGATGAAATAGTCGTAATTGGCGTAGGCCAGCCAGTTTTTGACTGTGTACACATCATCCGATTTCTCCCGATTTACCTCGCCTCCCATTCGAAACCGGCTCTTGTCCGTTCGAGCTACAAAAGAGCCGTCAAGCCGTAAATTGTGCGTGTCCGAGTTGCCGCTCTCCTGAATGATCGACACATTGGCCCTCGCAGTAATCCTGACAGGAGGCTTGGCTTTTGGATTGATCGCCGTCACATCCGCGAGATCGAAGGACAGGGTCGTATCGATTTTTTCCGCCTTGAGCTTCATCTTGCCCTCTTCAAGTTCGACCGTCTGCCCCTCAAGTGTGGTACCGTCGCTTAGCACCACCTTGATCTTTTCATCCGCCTTCACGCTGGCCACCTGGCCCCAAGCAAGGCTTATCTCACCGGCATAATCTGTTTTCACCAAGAGCTTGTCTTCCTCCATCTTGACGATTTTTCCCGAGATACGGTCCCCATTCTTGGGGTGAACTTCATCTGCCATGCCCGCTGTGGCACCCAGCAAGAACAAGGGGAAAAC
>JARRRH010000007.1:0-16547 GCA_037380925.1 Deltaproteobacteria bacterium
ATAGAAGGAAAATTCCCCCTTGACCATGTGGTGGATCAGGTTGTGGTGTTTCACAAGGCGGGTGAGATAGTGATGGGCTTTTTCGTCGGTGTGGTATCTCTCGCAAACACCTTCCTTTTCCAAGATGAGTGCGCTTGCCAGGGCATGATCTGAGGGATGCACTTCCTGCTCATACTTGTCCCTCAACGCGGGCACCAAACCCAAGTCCCTGAACACGAAAGATTTAAGCAGAGCGTCAAACAAAGGCTTGTTCTTCCTCAAATGGAGAACCACGTTCTCGAGGGTTTCGACTTGGCTTTCGTTGAGACCCACAATGCCGGCGGCCATGGGGCCGAACTCTCTCAGGGCCAACTTGTGCAAAACCTGAACATCCTGAAAGCTGGCCCGATCACGCCTCACAAGCGCCTGAAGCTTTCTTGTGCTCGCAAGCACCACATCGACAAGAGAGGGGATGGTCTCGGGCTCGGCCGATTCTCGAAGGGCCATGAATTCCGGGAGGACAAAACCCAGAAGGGAAGGGGCGTGACGATAGAGCAAATACAGGTCGGTAAAGATATCCTCGGGCTCAAAGATCACTTTGGTAAAAATGCTCTTGATGGCTTCGCGAAGTGCCCGGGCTCTGATGAACCATCCCTTCTGCCTTTCCGGTAGCCTCAGATCCGAATCATCATGGGAGACGAGTCTCAGATGGCTCTGATAAAAGCCTTCAAAATTGGAAAAGAGCCACTCCATGGCCTCGAGCTTTTCCACCGGGATATCCGAGATCTTCCGACCCATGAACGTCCTTGTATGGGACTCCAGTTCCAGGATGTTTTTGTCCATATCGATGTAGCTGATATCCACCGCGTGGGTTTTGGGATTCACCCGCAACTGAAATCCGGTGCCCACGATGAAAGAAGCCTGATCCTTGTAGAGTTCATCGCTAAACTGCCTCAATGTCCCCAGATCCAGGTAATTCATGTTGATGGCATGGGCCTCCTGTTGCAGCTTCTCCACAAAATCATCCAGACGGGAAGGATCCATATGAGCAAGAATGGGATTGAAGTTGATGACATCTCCTCTGGCTACATTGACCGTAATCCACAGAAGAAGGAAAACAAGAGTGCTGTCCAGCATTTCAAAGAGGTGAACCGTGCCGTGGAATTCCATGTTCAGGAATTTTCTGTAAAAGATGGAAGCCTGAAGCGGGTCGTCTCTAAAGTACCTGTCTTCGAACTGGTCGATGATCTTGACGAGCTGGATGACGTTCTCTATGCTCGCCATTTTGCCCTCGTCGTAATCCGCCAGCGCCTCCTTTTCCATTCGGCCTTTTTGCCTGAGCTCGGACCAAGTGGTCAGGAACTGAAAATAATTCATCATTTTGAGGATCTTGCGCACAACCTTGTTGTGTATCCCCCCCATGGCACTGATTTTCTCGTCCAGCAACCGGTCCCAGTCCATGTCCCGGTTGGTGACAACTTTGACTGTGGATTCATAGAGATCAAACAACTCAGCCAGTTCCTCTTGGTTGAGATCACTTCTCTTCGAAGCTGCCGTCTCAGCCATGCTCATCAGACGACAATAGCGCAGAAGATTGAGGGCCTGTTGAGGTTCGTGGGTGCGCGCGAGATCGGAAAGGGGCTTCAAGGCTTCCTCGTTCATCTTCCCGGAAAGAATTCTCCCCATCGACGTATGGCCCACCACAATGAGGAAGATCTCCTTGAGCTCGCCGTAAGACAAACCGAACAAAGAAAGGGATTCCAGATTCCGCAGCACCGGCGTCCTCGTGCCCTCGATGTTGTCGGGGTTGAGTAACTGTTTGATTTTCTCGAGACGTTTTATCTTGGCCATGAGGCGAAGAATATCGTTCAGGCCCGCGTATCTCCGCTTCCTGTTATGCAAAGGCTCTTTGAGTCTCTCCATGAAAAGCTCCGGGAGGCCCGAATAGCTGCGGTTCTTGATCCCTGTCAAAACATTCAGTGTCCCGGTCACGTAGCGGTAGTGCGGTTCTTGATCCCTTTCAAAACATTCAGTGTCCCGGTCACGTAGCCGAAGGAGTCCCGGTATTCTGCCAGGAGAGAGAGGGGGCACCCGGAAAGTTTGGACTCCATCACATCTTGCTTTACCTCCTCGAAGGTTGTCGCAAGAGGTCTCTTTTGTCCCAAATAGATGAGCATGTAGTCCGGAACATACCCGTCCGCTGAAAATCTTCTGTCCCAGTCACCTCTTACTGATAGAGGCCGCAGCGGTTTCAGGAAAATCTTGTCGAAGTAAGTGGACAGCAATCTGGACCATGTCTTGTCCTGGTCATAACTCAGCTCATCCTCAAGGGGAAAATTGAGATAAGGCAGTTCATTGAGTTCTCTGCGGCTCATCTTTTGGAGATCTCGCCCTTCAAGCAACCGGTCCAACACCTCTTTCTCCACATAGGGGGGGTTCAGGTACTTTTGAAAATCATAACTGTCCACCTGAATCAGCGGTCCCTTGGCCTGGTACTTCTTCTTGGTCCTGAAAATGTGGCTGAACAGGATGAAATTCTTGAGCTCGTGGGTTGTCTTAAAGGTGAGATTGATTTTTCGATCGGTCTAGAGAGGAATCTGATTTGCAATGACGAAAATCTCACCGTCCTCCTTGAGCAAGTGATAAATGCTTCCAAGGATGTAGGTGGCGTAATAGTCAAGTTGTTTCTTGGACAACCTGCCTTTGGCCTCGGCTCTGAATTTTTCCATAAAAAGGATCTCATAGATGTCCCGTGCCACGATAATTAAATCCAGCGCTTCTTGCCGGTTGCGGATTTTTTCAAAGGAATCCAGAACCACGAATTCATGCTCCCTGAATCGCAGAGAGAGATCGTTGCTCATCAGGTCGTCTTCATGGGTGACCAGGCCGATTCGGTGGTTCTCTTTCAGGAATTTCCTCCGATGATAGTCAATGATTTTGCTTATTTCTTCCGTCTTGTTCTTTACTGTAGAGAGAGAGGTAAGGAACAGGTGAATCGGGATCAGATAATAGGGCTTGCCCAGGCTTGAAAATCGAATGAGAAGGCCGATCTTCTTGTATATCCTGTTAATTTCCTGGTAGTATTCTCGAACGGCCTCCCGGTCGTCAGGGGTAATGGACTGGATGAGCCTCAAGTCCTTCGCGCTGAGACGCTCGTAGACCTCGAAAAAGCCGAATCCATAGGCATTGCCGCCGAAACGACTGAGCAGTTTTGCAGGGTGCTTCCGGGCAGCGAAGGTACCGGGCTGGATGTCCGCAGCCTCGATGCCCAAGGAGTCGAATTCCTCGGGCTTGATAAAGCCAAGCGGGTCTTCTTGGAGAAAAGACTCTGACGGTAAGGAATCCGTGCTGTCCATCACGCTTTAAAGCTTACAGGAAAGGGCCTGGGAAGGCAAGGAAGATCAAAAGCAGGGCGCGTAAGGTATAAGGCACACCCCAGTTGAATAGTCCTTCGGAATTCAACGGGGCAGGGGCTTAAGGCAGAGAAGACTATCACGAAAACAGGAAAAAGGGGAAACACGAAAAATTCACAAGACGTCTCTTCTTTCGTGCTTTCGTCCTTTCGCTTGCCCCGTTGAATTCACGTAGTGGCAGCGCAGCGTATTCAACTGGGGTGCTTTCGTGATGAAGGTTTCCCTTGTGGCATTTTTACGGCGTACCGTGCTCCTCCTTGACTTTGGCCCGGTCGGGGGATCCGTCATCCAAGACCGGCAGGTTTTCCACGAACTCAACGTACTGGGGTTTCTTGTACCGCGCAATACGCTCACCCACAAAGTCAATGAGGGCTTGGGGTTCCAAGCGCTGGCCCACCTTGAGTTGGCACACCGCTTTGATCCCTTCCTTCCATTTCGGGTCGGGGACCCCGAAGACAACCGTCTTCTCCACTGCCGGATGCTGAAGGATCACCTTTTCCACCTCAGCGGGGTAAACATTCTCTCCGCCCGGCTTGATCAACTCCTTCTCCGCTTTGCGACCCGCATACCAGAGAAAGCCCTGTTCATCAAAACGACCCAGGTCACCCGTGTGGTGCCAGCCTTCTCTGAAGGTGTAGTCCGTATCCTTCGGGAGGTTCCAGTACCCCTTGAACACCATGGGTCCCCTCACGGTGATCTCACCCGTCTGGCCTCCCCCTACGGGCCGGTCGTAGTCATCCACAAGTCGGACCTCTGCCAGGGGAAGCATTCTTCCCGCTGCACCCGGTTGGTCGTTGTAAGGGCCGAAAGTGGCCACGCAGGAGGTTTCGGTCTGGCCGTACATGGTGTAGAAAGTGCCGCCCGTCAAGTTCTGGTATTTCTCGATCGTCTCCGGTGTATCAATACCTGTGACCGCTCTGAGAGAATGGATGTTTGCGCCGCTTTTTTCATGGTTTTCAAGGATGGTCGCAAGGATGGGCGAAAAAACCATGATAAAGGAAACCTTTTTCTCTTGAATGAGCTCTGTTGCTTTCACTGCATCGAACTTGCTCATGTTTATATTCAGGGCACCTGCATGAAAAGCCGTGGTTGCCATGAAGAGGCCCCCCACATGAAAAAGGGGCAGGAAAAGCAGGTGAACATCTCTGGATACAATGTTCATGAAATAAGCGAACTGGATATCCGCGTAAAGCACGTTGCCATGGCTCAACAGGGCCCCTCTGGGTCTGCCTGCTACGGCGGCGGTGTGGATAATGACAAAGCCGTCATCAATGGAAACAGCTACCGGTTCGAAGTCCCCTCGGTTATCCAGCAAGGTGTCGAACCCCGAAAAATTGTCTCCCGCCGCGCCTAGGCTGAAGGTTTTTTCTACAGACGGCAACGGCTCTTTGAGGTCCCGGATCAATCCTTGGTATTCTTCATCAGCGAAAAGAACTCTGGGTTCTCCGTCGTTGAGATTGAAAGCGATCTCATCCGGGGAAAGACGCCAGTTGATGGGAAGCACGACAGCACCCAACGCTGCAGCCGCACCGTAAACCAGGAAATATTCCAGATGGTTCTTGGCCAGCACGCCGATCCGGTCTCCTTTTTGGATGCCGGATTTCTGCAGACCGCAGGCAAGACGGTCTATTTGATCTTTGAGTTGGAGGAAGCTCAGGGTTCGACCGTCTTCCACCTCAAACCATGCCGGGCTTTCCTTGAATGTGAGAGCATTGCATCGAATGAGATCATAAAATGTGAAATCATAGAGTCCCATAGCCTTTCCTCCCTATGCCAACACATGGAAAAACGGCCTAAGGCCTTAGGCGCAAGGCGTAAGGCAACAAAACACAAATGTCAAAGCCCAAATGCCAAATGAAATCCAAAATCCAAATGCCCAAACGGTCCGACGTGAATACCCCTGGGGTCCAGGCGCAATTCTGCAGAACATTGCAAAGCCCAAAGACCTCTTATGCCGCTATTCGCTGTATTTCTATCCCCGATCGCCCCCCTCGTTTTTGGCATTAAGGCATTTGGCATTTTTTTGAACTTTGGATTTTGTCATTTGACATTAAAGTGGTCTTTTTCGTGTTTTCGTCCCTTCGCTTGCCCCGTTGAATTCACGTAGTGGCAGCGCAGCGTATTCAACTGGGGTGCTTCCGTGATGAAGATTTTTCTTTTGGGGTTGGGATTTTGTTATTCGTCATTTTGACGCTGTCTCAGCCGCCGTTTTTTTCTTTAGCCCAATACTCCAACGCTCCAATCTCGGAGAACCTTTCCCCACAAAGACTTCGGGCTCGGTTAGTTGTTTAGACACGGTTATGCTTACGGGACTTAGAGCCAGCGCTTTCTGCGCTTATAAGCCTTCACATCTTTGTACGTCTTGAGGGCACCGGAAGCGGCTGTACCCAGGTAAAACTCCTTCACATCCGGATTTTCCCGAAGCTCGTCCGCCGTGCTCTCCATAACGATCTTGCCGTTTTCCATGACGTAGCCATAGTTGGCGATTTGGAGAGCCATGTTGGCGTTCTGCTCCACCACCATGAGAGTGGTGCCTTGTTCCTGGTTGATCCTTCGGATGATCTGGAAGATCTCTTTTACGAGCAGCGGGGCGAGGCCCAGGGAAGGTTCGTCCAGCAGAAGGAGGGACGGGTGAGCCATGAGCGCTCGGCCGATGACGAGCATCTGGAGTTCGCCGCCACTGCAGTATCCGGCTCGAGCCTTCTTTCTCGCCAGCAGAGCGGGGAAATAGTGATAAACCAGGTCCAGGTCCTCTCTATAAGGTTTCCCCCAGCGGGTTGCAGTGCCCACCCTCAGGTTTTCCTCAACGCTGAGGTATTTGAATTCCTGTCTTCCTTCCAAAACCTGGATGATGCCTCGCCGGGTAATTTCTTCAGGAGATGAATTGTGGATGGGCTTGCCGTCGTAGTCCACGGAGCCTTCCGTCACCTTTCCGTTTTCAGGCTTGAGCAGACCGGAGATCGCTTTGAGAGTCGTCGTCTTTCCGGCGCCGTTGCTTCCCAGTAGAGAAACGACCTGCCCTTTTCTAATCACCAAAGAAACGCCCTTCAGCACCTGAATCACATCAGAGTAAACCACGCTGATATTGTTGAGCAGGAGTCTGATGTTGTTTTCCATAACAAACTTCCCTTTGAAAAGTGAAGTGCTGGAGTAAGGGTCTAAAAAAACAATTCTCTATCACGAAAACACGAAAGCTCAAAAGCACGAAAAAAGAAAAACATATCCTCTTTTTTTGGTGTTTTCCAATTTTCGTGCTTTCGTGATTAATGGATTTTCTTTTCTTCTGGCCTTGCGCCTTGCGCTTTGTGCCTTACGCGTGTCTCTTAATATGAGAAGGGCCACAGCCTGAAACTGGAACGAATGATACGCCAAACCTCCGCAATCCCTTTGGGTTCAAAAATGATAAACAGCACAATGGCCAGACCGAAGACGAACTCTCTGAGGGGTGCAATGGTAATGGCTGCACCGACGGAGGCGCCCACATTCATGACGTATTCCGTCAAATGACTCAAGGCTTCATTCAAGCTGACGATGAATACGGTGCCGAACACCGCGCCCGGAATACTTCCCAGGCCCCCGATAATGATCATGGCAATAAACTCGATGGACAACCAGAGGTTGAAAGGCTCAGGCGTGATGCTCATCATGTAGTAGGCGAACAAACCGCCCCCTACCCCGGCATAAAAAGAGCTTATGGCAAAAGAGAGGAGCTTGTAGCGAAAGATGGGAATCCCCATCCCTTCCGCAGCCCGATCGTTATCTCGGATGGCAGTGAAGGCGCGCCCGTACCGGGTGCGCATCAGGTTCTTGGCAATCCATGCGGCCAGGACAAAACAGATGAAAATAACGTAGTAGAAAATTCGATCGTTCCTCAGGTTCAAGCCGAAAAGGTTCGCTTCCATGACGATGATGCCTTCCGCACCGCCGGTCATGCTCTCCCAGTCCACAAAGACGTATTCTATGATGAATTGTCCTGCCAGTGTGGCTATGAGAAGGTAAAGGTGTTTGAGCCGCGCTGAAGGCAGGCCGAAGACGATCCCCACCGCAGCCGTCATCAGGCCCGCAGCCAGGAGAGACAGGAGAAAGGGGGAATTGGCTTTGGTCGCCAGGATAGCGGCGGTGTAAGCACCGACCCCGAAAAAAGCGCCGTGCCCCAGAGAGATCAGCCCTGTGTTGCCGGTGAGAATGTTGAGGCCTATAGCGGCAATGGCATAGATGCCGATGGTGTTCAGGATGTAAAGCATGTAGATGCTGCTTACAAAAGGAATCACCCCGAAGAGAAGCACGAGTCCGACAAGCATCCACAGTCTTCCGAAGTCCGTTTCAAAAATGCGAAGTTCGTCTTCATAGGACTCTCTGAAGTTTCCGCAGGGATGAAATTGGAGTTTGCGCATCTTTCCGTTGACCTCGCTTTAGACTCGCTCGATTTCCACCAGGCCGAAAAGGCCGTAAGGTTTGACCATCAAGATGACTATCAGCACAATGTACGGGATGACCTCCCGTAAAGAGGTGGAAATGTATCCGCCGGTGAAGGTCTCGAGCAAACCGATGATAATGCCTCCCAAAATGGCCCCGCCTATACTGTCAAGTCCGCCCAGGATCACCACGGGAAAGACCTTGAGCCCGATGCCGCTCAAGTTGTGGACGTTCACGCCGTTAATGATCCCGAGCACGATGCCGCTAATGGCGGCGACAATGAAAGCGATGGCCCAGGACATGGCAAAAACTCTTCGAACGTGCACTCCCAGGGAAAGCGCTGCCGGCTGGTTGTCGGCCACGGATCTCATGTAGATGCCCTGAGAGGAGTATTTAAAGAAAAGGCCGAATATAATGAGGAACAGAACGCCGATGATGAGTGTGGCCACATTCACTGAAGGGATAAAAATGCCGCCCACCTGCACGGAAAGGCCCTTGGGCAGGAATCGCGGGTAACTGTGAATGTCTCCTCCGAATATGAAGAGCAGCAATCCCCTGAACATGATCCCCAAACCCAGGGTCATCATGATCACTTCAATGAGATTTTCTCCGATAAGGGGTCTCAAGAACAGCCGCTCCACCACAAAGCCCAGCGCGAACGTTCCCACCATGGTTATGGCAAAAGCGACGATGATGGGCAGTTTTGCCCAGGCACTCAGGGCAAGGAAGATGAATGCACCGATGGCCAGGAGTTCCCCGTGGGCAAGATTCAGCACGCTGCTTGATTTGAAGATCATGACGAATCCGAGGGCGGAAAGCGCGTAAAGCAAGCCCAGGGAAATTCCGTTAAGGAGAAGTTGAAAAAAGAACTCCATGATGGAGTGAACCTCCTATATAAAATCGTGAAACGATTTTATTAGACCTTCAGAATTTTGACCGTGGTCTCGATGGTGCCCACATGGCCGTCCCGGTACCGGACCTGCCCCTTCACCGGCAGCTCGGTCTTGTCCGCGTACATGGCATCAATGAGATCCTTGTATTGCTCAAAAACGAATTTCCGCCTCACCTTGCCCGTTCTGGTCAGCTCCTCGTCATCCGCATCCAGCATTTTGTAAAGGAGAATGATTTTGACGAGCTGCATCGGCTTGGGCAACTGGGTGTTCACTTCGCGGACCTCCCCAACCATCAGCTCTTCAACAGGCGGCTGCTGGGAAAGGTCTGAATAGGTCGTATAAGGAATCTTTCGGTCCTCCGCCCAGTTTCCAACGTTTCCAAAGTCGATGTTAATGAAGGAGGTCAGATAAGGCTGCCCCTCTCCCCAGATGACAGCCTCCTGGATGTAGGGGCTGAATTTCAATCTCGTTTCAATAAAATCCGGAGAAAACGCTTCGCCCTCTTTGGTCCGCATGATATCTTCTTTTCGGCCTATGATCAGGAGATGTCCGTCCTCATCCAGATAGCCTGCGTCTCCGGTATGGAACCAGCCTCCTTTTAACGCCTCTTCAGTCGCCTCGGGGTTCTGGTAGTAGCCCTTGAAGTTGGACTTGCTCGACACCAGAACTTCCTGGTCTTCGGCAATTCTCACCTCTGTTCTCGGAAGAGGCTTCCCTACTGTTTCGGGCTTCACCTCGTCATCCGGCTGCACTTGAAAGATGCCGCCCGCCTCCGTAAGGCCGTAGCACTGCTTCAAATTCAATCCGTTTGCCCTGAAGAAGCGAATGACATCCGGGCTGATAGGGTGGCCGCCCGTATAGGCGCCCCGAAATCCCAGGCAACCGACCCGGTCCATGAGAGGCCGAGAAACAAGTCGTGTGGCAAGCCACCTCGAAAACCGGAGCTTCCAGGGAACAGGTTTTCCTTCCGATTCGAGGTCTACCACCTGGCCGCCCACTTTCTGGGACCAGTAGTAAAGTCTCCTCTTCACAAATCCCGAGTCGCTGATCTTGACCCTGATTTTGGAAGCCAGATCCTCCCAGAATCGAGACGAGGTGACGATCACGGTTGGCCCGATCTCTCTGAAATCCTCCACCGCGGTTTCATAGGTCTCAGGAAAATTCATCGCCAAGCCGCCGGACAGGGTAACCCCCATGCCCCATAGCTGGTCAACGATCCAGGCGGTCGGCGTGATAGAGATCCAGTTGTCTCCAATGCCTATGGGCGCTGTTTCCAGCCACTTCCGGGCCATGTCTATGAAGTTCTCATGAGCCAGCATCACCATCTTGGGCACGCCCGTGGTCCCCGAGGTCATGATCATGAGGGCCACCTCATCGGGTTTCCCCTCCCACAGCTCCTTGACAAAGAGATCCGGCTGTTCCTGGTCCAGTGCTTCACCCAAATCAAGCAGTTCGCTGAAGCTGATCAACCAGGGATCGCTCCGGTATGTTCTCATGCCTGTGGGGTCGATGTATATAAGGCGCCGCACGAAGGAGAGCTCCTCCCGAATTTCAAGGAGCTTGTCCACCTGCTCCTCATCCTGGGCAAACACATAGGCCGCTTCCACGCGGGCAAGACCGGTCCCGAGTTCTTTAGCCACGGCTGAGGTGAAAAAGGGAATGGTGATTCCGCCTACAGCCTGAACACCCAGCTCCGCGAAAAGCCATTCCGGATGGTTGTCCAGAATGAGTCCTACATTCTCTCCTCGTTTGAGTCCGAGGTAGCTGAGGCCAAGAGCTGTCCGTTTGGTGTAACTCAGATACTCCTTCCAATTGTAAGTCTGCCATATGCCGAAAGCCTTTTCCCGGATGGCAATCCCCGACGAGCCGAGCCTTTCCGCCTGCCTGTAAAGGATCTGAGGAAAGGTATACTTGTCCAGTGTGGACATAGTACCCGGATCAATCCGCTCTATCTTGAAATCGCCTTCATTCATCGTCGTTATTGTGGTCGTGCCTTGGTAGAGCGTTTCCATTCCCCCATGTCATTTCGACCAAAGGAAGAAATCCTGACAGTCCACTGGCATCGTAAGATTTCTCGTTTCACTCGAAATCACACCATCACTACAGTATTTAAGAAACGCTCGATTAATCAATGGTGGCTGTGTCCCCCAGATAGGCCTTGATCACCTGGGGGTGCTTCTGAACAAATTCAGGGGACCCTTCCGCAATCTTAACTCCGAAATCCAGCACCACGACTTGCTTGGAGATACTCATGACCACGGACATGTCATGTTCCACCAAGATCATGGTCTGCTGCCATGCCTCGTTCAACTCCGTGAGGAAGCGAACCATATCCTCTTTCTCTTCGAGCGTCATCCCGGCAAAAGGCTCGTCGAGTATGAGCAGCTTCGGTTCCAGAGAAAGGGCCCGGCCCAACTCCACTCGCTTCCGGAGTCCATAGGGCAGAGATCCCACCAGTTCTTTTCGGATGGACTGCATCTCGAGAAAATCAATGAGCTCTTCCAGGACTTTTCTGTGCCGTACTTCCTCCTCACGCACGGATTTGAGAAAAATCGAAGCCTTGCCGACCCCATATTTGCAGTGAACATGACGGGCCAGCATCATGTTGGATAAGACCGTCATGCCAGGAAAGAGTTCGATGTTCTGATAGGTTCTGCCGATGCCGATCTCGGTGAGGTGGTGGGTGCGCTGGCGGGTAATATCCTCGCCGTTGAAAAGAATCTGCCCTTCTTGCGGTTTGTAGTAGCCTGTGATGCAGTTTAAAAGGCTTGTCTTGCCGGCCCCGTTGGGTCCGATAACAGCAACCAGTTCCCCGGTGTGTACGGAAAGGTCCACATTGTTGACAGCGGTGATGCCGCCGAATCTTAAGGTCAGGCTCTTCACCTCCAGCTCAGCGCGTCTTTCCTCGGGCTCAGCGGAGGCGAAGATACCCGGTTCACCACGAAAGGCTTTCATGCGGTGATGCCTTTCTCACTTCAGGACCCTGACTTTTTCTTTTCCCGGAGCCCAGAAGCTGGTAAGAGGCACGAAAGTCTGATCTTCATTGATCTTCACAATCCTGGCTGTCCAAGAACCGCCGTGGTCTGTGGCGGTGTAGGTGGTGTCAGGCAGAAGCCCGCCGAAATGTTCTTTGTCGAAAGTCTCCAAGGCCTGATTGACCGTCTCGCTGTTCACGTCCCCGAACTTTTGGACGGCTATTTGAAAAGCCCTGTCCATAATCATACCGATGATCGTTCCCTCCCAGTAAGCGGTATCAAATTTTGACACGCTCTTATATCTTTTCCACTGTTCTTCAAAAAACTTCACACCAGGTGTTCCGTCCACAGGGAGACCGCCGCAGAACTGCATGTGCATGCGATTTCGAATCAGGCCTTTTCCCCGTTTGAAGAAATCCGGATCCGTAGAGGTCCAGGTGCCGAAGAATTGGCCTTTGTAACCCACACGATCCGCAGCCTGAAGGGCCATGGTGATGGCTGAAGGAAGGCACTGCATAAACACGTAGTCGGCCCCGGAGTTCTTTATACGCAGCAGCTCCGTGTTCACTTCAAGGGCCTTCAGTGAAAATTCTTCGATGGCCACGATGTCTACGCCGAATTTAGATGCTGCTTCCTTGCTCGGCTCATGGATAGACTTCCCGTAGGCGTTGTTGTAAGTCAGGAGAGCCACCTTGGGTGCACCGGCACCCTTGTGGATTGCCTTGATATATTCCAGTACGGCGTAACTATCCATGTCATAGGCGCCGAATGGGAGGAACGCGTAAGCCACCGGCGGTTTAAGAATACCCTGATAGGTAGAGTAATTGATGTTGGGAACCTTGTATTGCTGGCAGATCGGTTTTGCCATAATGCCCGATCCCGCGTCCCACGTGGCAATGATGTCCATCTTATCCGCAGTGCAGAACATCTTTACGTACTTCACCGCTTCAGGAACCTTGTAAGCGTGGTCTACGATGGTCAGATCAATTTTGTTCCCGGCCACACCGCCTTTTACATCATTAATGTACCGGAAATAGTCTTGCTGGCCTTTTGCGTGGAACTGACCCCACGTGGAAGCCGGACCGGTCAGATTGATCACGGCTCCCACTTTGATAGTTTTGGCCCAGACCCCCCCGGTTATGCCGAGACTGATGAACCCTACGGTAATCACCAAAACAGCCATGAAACCAAACAATCTACGCATGGGACCTCCTCCTTTTGATTATGGGTTATTGATATTCCTTACTCGCCGGATCCACCGGCCCTCATGTTATACGCAAATTTTCTCTCAGGTGTGACGGTAACTTCGATTAGGTCGAATAAGATATGAGTGTAATAGCATATTAGCCTTGCTGTATCGGCTGAGCTCAGGGCGACGGGCTTTGAAAATCTATTAAATCCATAAACGGGGGCATGTCAAGCAAAAACAGAGCATTTATAAGGCCTTCTGCTTCCCGGCCCCACGCCTTCTACGCTGCTTCCGTGTCTTTCTTGAGTTCTTCCTCAAATTCACTGAAGAACCTGTCTCTCTCTTTCCAGTCCGGACCGAATCGCTTGTTGAAGTAGCTGCCAAGGCGGTCAAAAAGTTTTTGCCATACTTGTTTCTTGGTACCCAGGACCACGTCTTCGAGGAATGAACGGAGATGCGTAATCTCCTCTTTGGGAAGAAAAGAGACCGCACCCAATTTGATGGACTTTTTCAGGGCTTCAGGCGTGAGGGCGTGGGCCGTCAACATGACGGTCGGGAATCCTCTGGACACTGAACTCTTGAGAAGCTCGAAACCGTTTACCCCCATAATATCCAGGATGACGATATCGTAGGTGTAACTCAGGAGGTACTGAAGCGCCGTGTCATAGTCCGTCGCCTTGTGGACAATGCACATATCCAACTCATCGGCAACAATATCCACGATGTCGGGCTCATCGTCCACCACCAGAACCATCTGATCCTTCAAAACGCTCTCAGAAGCCATTGCTCCCCGCCTCCTTTCCGATCCTTCTGTGAAAGTACTTTTATAGCAGAATTTCCTTCTCCGGTCAAAAATAACCAAAAAATCTTGACACCTTTATGACCCGGGTGTAAATGAATGAATGGTCATTCAGTTGATGAAATCGGCTGATTCAGACTTCATGCTTTCAGCGGGCCAATCCATGCCGATGAAAAACAAAAATGGTGAAAAGTACCACCGGATTATCAACGCCGCGACCAAGGTCTTTGCAAAAAAGGGCTTTTTTCACGCCAAAGTGTCCGATATTGCCAAGGAAGCCCAGGTGGCGGACGGAACTATTTATCTCTATTTCGATAATAAGGACGACATCCTCATTTCCCTTTTCGAAGAGCAGATGACGGTGGTTCTGGACAACATGATGGCACAGCTCTCCCAGGAAGAGGACGTGGTCAGGAAGATCGAGAAATTTGCGCTGACCCACCTCAAGCTCATCGAGCTCAACAAAAACATGGCCGAAATCATCCAGGTGGAACTCAGGCAGAGCACCAAGTTCATGAAGGAATACAAGAATGAAAAATTTCTCCGGTATCTTA
The DNA here is from genome assembly GCA_037380925.1 of Deltaproteobacteria bacterium. Taxonomy (GTDB): domain Bacteria; phylum Desulfobacterota; class DSM-4660; order Desulfatiglandales; family HGW-15; genus JARRRH01. The sequence continues at coordinate 14,219 of JARRRH010000007.1, forward strand.
ATTTGATCGCCGAGATCATCCGCGAAGGACAGGTGAAAGGCATCTTCAAAAAGGACATCATTCCCGGCGTTGCCAAAAGGGCCTTTTTCGGGGCTCTGGACGAGATGTCGAGGTTTTGGGTATTGTCAACCCACAAAAATTATGATATTGAAACCGCCGCCAAACAGATTAGTGGATACTTCTTGCACGGACTCATAGAGAAGCGCAAGGAGAATAATTAGAGGAAAGGAGGCCAAAGTGAACATCATCGTGTGTATAAAACAGGTCCCGGACACGGAGACGCAAATCAAAATAGCCGGAGACGGCCAGTCCATTGTAAAGGATGACATCAAGTGGATCATGAATCCTTATGACGAGTTTGGGGTTGAGGAAGCCTTGAAGCTTAAGGAGAAGTTCGGGGGCGAGGTCACCATCGTCGCTGTGGGCCCCAAGCGTGTTACCGAAGCCATACGGACCGCCTTGGCTATGGGCGCGGATAAGGGGGTTCTCATCTCCGACCCGGCATTGGAGGGAAGCGACGCCCTGGGCACGGCCAAAGCCCTTGCTTCAGTCATCAAAGATCTTCCGTACGACATGATTTTCACCGGTCAGCGTGGTGTTGATGACGACATGGGGCTGGTGGGCGCAACTTTAGCGGAGTTCTTGGACATTCCCCAGATGTCCATCATCACGAAGGTGGAGGTCTCAGACGATGGCAAGTCCGTCAAGGTTCAAAGACCCGTGGAGGGGCAGACCTTGACGATTGAAGCCTCATTGCCTGTCCTCATCACCGCACAGAAAGGCCTGAATGAGCCGAGGTACGCTTCCCTTCCGGGAATCATGAAGGCTAAGAAAAAGCCCTTGGAGGAAAAAAGTCTTGCCGACCTCGGCCTGAACCCTTCTGATGTGGGTGAAGGCGCACGCAGGTTGAAGGTCGTGGAAATAAAGCCTCCTCCTCAAAGAGAAGCCGGGAAAATCGTTGACGGCGACAGTCCTGAGGCCAAGGCCAAGGAGTTGGCTCGATTGCTTCACGAGGAGGCCAAGGTCATTTAAGGGGAACCAAACATAGGATTAAGGAGAGAAAAATGCCACAAGGAGTAATGACCATAGCGGAACAGAGGGATGGAGAGATACGAAAAATATCTTATGAAATTGTGAGCGAAGGCCGGCGCCTTGCCGATGCCCTAGGGCAAAACGTCACAACCCTTTTGCTCGGCTCCAACGTCAAAGACAAGGCGGCCTCACTGGGCCATTACGGCGCGGACAAGGTGCTGGTCGCAGACGATCCTCGTCTTGAAACTTACACGACCGATGCCTATACCGCGGTGATTGCCGACCTGGTGAAGGCCAATGATCCCGCCATCTTGATTCTGGGCGCTTCGGTGCAGGGCAAGGATCTGGCAGCACGGCTTTCAGCACGTCTCGGCGTGGGTATGGCCCAGGATTGCACCGCCTTCTCCATAGAAGACGGCAACCTGACAGCCATCAGGCCCATTTATGCGGGCAAGGCTTATGCCAAAGTGACCTTTAACGAGAGCTGGCCCCAGATGGCTTCGGCGAGACCCAATGTCATGGCCATGAACGAACCGGACGCATCCAGGGCGGCGGAGGTTGTGGAGGCCTCCTCCAGCCTTGACGACAGCCTTTTGAAAACCAAGGTGACGGATGTGGCCAAGGATGAGAGCGGGAAGGTAGACCTCACAGAGGCGGAAAAAATCGTATCCGGCGGCCGGGGCATGAAGGGACCCGAGCATTACCAGATCCTTGAAGAGTTGGCAGACGTGATCGGTGCGTCGGTGGGCGCCTCTCGTTCGGCGGTTGATGCAGGCTGGCGTCCCCACACGGACCAGGTGGGCCAGACCGGAAAAGTGGTTTCCCCCAATCTCTACATTGCCTGCGGCATCTCCGGTGCGATCCAGCACCTGGCCGGCATGAGCACCTCTAAGGTGATCGTGGCCATCAACAAAGATCCTGACGCCCCCATTTTCCAAAGGGCGGACTATGGAGTGGTGGACGACCTTTTCAAAATCGTGCCGGCGCTGACGGAAGAGGCTAAGAAGTTGGCATAACACTTTCCCATCCTACCCTCTCACTCAAGTGGGAGGGTAGGGTGCCCTGATCAGCGCTAGCCTGTCACATCACATACTCATGAGCATAAAGGGGGTCGCCTGGCCCTTTCTGAAGTGCCTGGTGGGAAGCCTTCGTCATTTCAATAGGTTACGGAATGGGGGACCCCCTGGCCCGGTCCTCACCAAAGGCCTCGGCAGATCTTCAGAAGTGCTCTCCTGCGCCCATTGGTGAGGACCGGGAACAGTGGAGGGGGGAGGCTAGCCCGCCTTGTTTTTTTGGC
>JARRRH010000008.1:0-19830 GCA_037380925.1 Deltaproteobacteria bacterium
ACTTGAGGGTGGGGGATGAGGTTTTCGTGGTAGGCGCGCCCTACGGCATAACGCACACGCTAACAGCAGGGCACGTAAGCGGCCTGAGGAAATCGGAGAGCACCTCCGATCAGTTTGTGCCCCTGGAGTTTATTCAGACCGATGCTGCCGTGAACCAGGGGAACTCCGGCGGCCCCATGTTTAATAGGAAAGGGGAAGTGGTGGGCGTAGTGAGCAGGATTTTGAGCCAATCTGGAGGATTTGAAGGGATTGGTTTTGCAGCGAGCATAAACGTGGCCAAGGAGTTGCTCCTCAGGCAGAAGTCCTTTTGGACGGGGTTGGAGGTTTTCCTGGTCGCTGGGCAGCTCGCAAAGGCTTTGAATATTCCGCAAGAAGCGGGGTTGTTGGTTCAGCGGGTGGCCAGGAATTCCCCGGCTGCTCGTGTAGGGCTAAGAGCAGGGACGATTCCCATAAAATTACAGGAGACGCCTATCCTCATCGGAGGTGACGTGGTGCTCGCGGTGCAGGGAATGCAGATCACGACGGATATAAACCAACTGCGGCTCATCAGAGAGAAAGTGACGAGTACACCGGGGCTTCTGGAGATTGAGTTTAAGATCTTGCGAGAAGGGAAGATTGAAACATTTTGTCTTTGTAAGTAATGCGGTCTGATATTTCATCTAAGCCCGTCTAAACTCGGGTGATGAATCATCAGAAGAGAACATGCTACAGGGAGTTTCCCGACAACCCTTTTTGAAGGAGTGGAAGAGGGGGTTCTTGCTCAGGGGCAAGGGGGATTCTTTCAAAACGCGCTTTGCGGGGAAGGTGTATGGACAAGGCAAAAGTGATTTTTCAGCCCTCAGGCAGAAGGGGTGAGGTTCAGACCGGCATTACTATTATTGAGGCCTCCCGGCAACTCGGCGTGGATATCGAGGTCCTGTGCGGTGAAAAAAGGGCGTGTGGAAAATGCAAGATCAGGATACAAGAAGGCTTCTTCCAGAAGTTCGGTATTCATTCGAGGCTGAAGAACGTTTCACCATGGCAGGAAGAAGAAGGAAAGTTCATCAATGAAGCGCAGAGAAAGGAAGGGTACCGCCTGGGGTGCTGTGCTCGGGTCCACGGGGATGTTCTCGTTTTTGTGCCTGAAGAATCAAGGGCGGGGAAGCAAGTGGTCAGCAAGGCGGCGAGGCACATTGCGATTGAGAACAACCCTGCCGTTAAACTCTACACCGTAGACTTGAGCCCGCCTTCCTTTGAGGAGCCAACGGCAGATTTTGAAAGGACGTGCGAGGTCCTCAAACAGAAATACGGTCTCAACAATCTGTCCATAGATATTCACGCTCTTCGTGAATTACCCAATACGCTTCGCAAGGGGGAGTGGACGGTCACGGTGAGCGTTTGGATGGATAGAGAGATTGTCAGGGTGAGGCCCGGTAGAGTGGAGAGCAGCTTTGGCATCGCGGTTGATATCGGGACCACCACAGTGGCAGGGTATTTGTGTAACCTCCGAACCATGGAAGTCGTGGACACCCAGTCATTGATGAATCCTCAGTGTAAGTACGGAGAGGATGTGATGAGCCGCATTAGTTACCACGTGGGGAACCAGGGCGGCCTGAAGCGAATGAGCGATGATATCACGGAAGGGCTCAACACCATCATCCGGCAAGCTGTGCAGTCCACGCATCCGCCTAAGAAAAAGATCATGAAATCAGAAGGGGAGCAAACTGTTGAAACATGGATTGAAGCCACAGAGCAGGGAAAAGAATACCCCCGGTTGAGCGTGGGGGACATTGAGGACGTCACGATTGTGTGTAACACAGTCATGCATCACATCTTTCTTCAACTCGATCCAGGAAATGTGGGCCTTGCTCCCTTTCCACCGGTCGTGCATCGAGGCCTGGACATTAAGGCACGCGATCTGGGTGTTCAAATAAACAGAGGATCTTATGTTCATGTTTTGCCCAACGAGGCGGGTTTTGTTGGAGCTGACAACGTGGGGGTTCTCATTGCCGAAGAACCCTATAACAAGGAGGAGCTTCAGCTCATCATAGACATCGGAACGAATGGGGAACTGGTACTGGGGAACAGGAAGAAGCTGATATCTTCTTCCTGTGCCACTGGTCCTGCCTTTGAGGGTGCCCAGCTTACCTTCGGCATGCGGGCTGCGCCGGGTGCCATCGAGCGCATCAAGATCGATCCGGAAACTTATGAGGTGGACTACAAAGTCATCGGCCGCGATGCATGGAGAGCATACTCCAGCCCCGAGGAGATGAAGACCAAAGGCATTTGCGGATCCGGTGTTCTGGACGTTTTAGCGGAACTCTACCGTTCCGGGGTCATTGTGAAGAGCGGGAGGTTCAACCCGAACCTGAAGACCAGGAGATACCGTAAGAATGCGCAAAATAAGCAAGGGGAATTTGTGATTGCCTGGGCTGAGGAGACGAGTATTAGCAAGGATATCGTGATTACCCAGAAGGACATACGCCAGATCCAACTGGCCAAAGGCGCCCTTTACTGCGGTTGCAAGCTCATGATGAGACGAATGAAGGTGGACAAGTTGGACAAGGTTAAAATAGCCGGGGCTTTCGGCACCCATGTGGATCGGGAGAAAGCCCTTATTATGGGGCTCTTTCCTGACTGTGACCTGGAAAAAATCGTTTCAGTAGGAAATGCGGCCGGTGACGGAGCCAGAGCCGCGCTTTTGAATCGCGCCAAACGGGAAGAAGCCAATTGGGTCGCAAGGAACGTGGAGTACATCGAGCTGACCGTGGAAAAAGACTTCCAGGAGCAGTTCATGGAAGCCCTATACATTCCCCACAAAAAAGACAAATTCGTGCATCTCAAGGGCCATGTACCGGATGAGGTCCTTAACCAGTAAGGTATGGTCGGGAAAAAAAGTTCCCCCATAGGCCATGAGATGAAAAAGCACCTTCCCGGCCTTTTGCTCCTGTGGTCGATAAGAATCCCCTAAATGGGTTCGTGGTCCTTTGTTGGAAGAGGCGGAGAAAACGCTTGACAAAGGAATTGCGGCTCGGTAAGGTCTGTTGTCTGACAACAGACGTCAGTCATCACATCTAAGATAGGCCCGCTAAAAAACATGCCCAAATTCAAATCGGTCAAACAACCTGTGCTCTCCAAGGAGGTGGAAAAACAGCTCAGGGCGTCCATTAATGCCGGGAGTTACAAGCCCGGCGACAAACTGCCGTCCGAAAGGGAGCTCGTGACACAGTTCGAGGTGAGTCGGGTGACGGTGCGAGACGCTCTCAAGAGTCTTCAGGGTCTGGGCCTGGTTTCCATCCGACGGGGAATCAACGCGGGCGCTTATGTTTCCGAACCCTCTCCCGAGCCCATCACCCAGGGAATTGATGCCCTCATCCAGATGAAGAAAGTGAATTTTGCCCACCTCATAGAAATCAGACTCTACATTGAACCTGATGTGGCCAGAGGCGTGGCCGTTCACCCTACCCGAAGGGAAATCGAGGGGTTAAAGGGACTGCTCGACGAAGCAGAGGGGACCATTGACACCTCATGGAAAAAGGCACGGCTTATGAACGTTCGATTCCATTGTGAGGTGGCCAAGCTTACCGGCAATGCTCTCATTGTGGCCCTGTGCGAATCCATCACCCAGGTTTACTCGGCGATGATCATCGAGGCAACCCACACCAGGCTGGACAAAAAAGGAATCATGAAACTCGTTTCAGAACACAGAAGAATTCTCGAAGCTATCGAAAAAAAGGATCCTGAAGCAGCATATGAGCGGACCAAGAACCATCTTTTGGAAACCTACGGCACCTATACCAAGATCATCCCAGAAGCTTTCGATAGATCCATGGCTAGGCGCATAAAATACTTCGCCAAATTGTGAAGTGGTTTGGAAACAAGCATGTTTTTTGACCATTCGTGATCTGCTTCATGAAAGGGAATGGGTATCTGAAGAGAAGGGGGGTGATCAGAAAAACTTTGCCTCGTGCCTTGTGAAGAGGAAATAGCTGAGGTGTTTAACCGGTTGAAAACAAAAAAAGATGAGGGAGGAATGACTATGGAGAAATCTCGATACGAGGCCCTATTTCTTCGGACCGCTCTGACCGTGATCCTGTGTGCTGGACTCCTGTGCGCGATAGGCGGTGCCACTGCAGAAAAAAAGGGCGAAGCAGGCCCTGCCGTGACCTACGAGGTTTGTTCCACCGCGCAAGTGACGAGCCTGGATTGTTTCATGAAAGAATCCAAGTTCAGCGGGGGGCCGAAGCTCCATGTAAAACTGGGATTGAAAAACATTGGCGGTGAAACGAAGCGTTTCAGGGCAAGCATTTTCTTGCCGGACGGTGCTTCCGCCGGCGGGTTCTATCCCAGAAAAGGGAAACCGCCTGTGCTCAAGCCAGGAGAGGTACAAGAACAGACCTTTCCCATGTATTTTGACCGTATCCCTGACGCCCTCACCGTCAGGGTGGAAGAGCTTTGATTTCCGAATCCCTTAGCGGAAGAAAGGAGGAGGGAGTATGAAGATCAGCCTAAAAGGATTGTCTTTTCCAACAGCAATTTTACTTGCAGTGGCCCTCGTCGTGCTGGGACCTGGAAACGCCTGCGCTGTCAAGTTCCTGTCCTTTGGGACGGGTAGCCCGGCCGGGACTTACTACTTTCTGGGCGCGGGTTTTGCTGCCATGGTGAACAAGCATGTTCCGGGCGTCCGGGTTACCGCTGAGTCCACAGCCGCCTCCACGGAAAACGCCCGCTACCTTGTCAGGGGTAAGATGGACATGGGGCTTGCCTGCATGGGAACCCTGGCGGACCTAAAAAAAGAGGGCATGGATGTGGGCCAGGTTCGCCTCGTGGCCGTGGGGCACACCAGCGACACCCATTGGATTGTGCGGAAGGATTCCCAGATCAAGTCTTGCTATGATTTTAAGGGCAGGGTCATTGGTGTGGGTCCGGCCGGTAGCGCGACTTTGAATATCTATTCAAAGAAACATCTCGCAGCTGGATGGGGAATAGGGTTTGAAGACATCAGCCCCAAATACATTGCCTTTCACGAGATCACGAGAGGGATCCGAGATAACACTATCGACGCTGGTATTATTGCTGCAGGATTCCCCATCGCAGCAATCATGGAACTGGCGAGAGACATTCCTATCCGTCTGTTGGAAACAGAGCCCGACGTTTTGAAAAAACTCCAGGCCCAGTACCCCAATGTGACTCCCCTTGTCATTCCTGCAAGAACTTACGATGGGATCGATCAGGATGTCCATACCTACACCTTACCCCAGATGTGGCTGTGCAGAACGGATCTGCCCGCCGACCTGGTGTATCAGATCATCAAATGCGTTTACGATCGATCGGAGGATCGAAATGCCATTCATCCCATGGCCAAGAAGTACACAATCGAAAATGCGTTCAGGGGCTCCAGATCTGTTCCGGTGGGATATCATCCCGGCGCAATTCGATACTATGAAGAAAAAGGTATTTGGGAAAAAATGTCCCAGTATCAATAGCCCTGTGAATAAACTGGGGGCATGGCGCTTGTCACCATGCCCTTCCAACCTTAAGGGTAAAGGTGAGACATGGACAAGGCATTGACGAAGCCCCAGAAATCTGGAGGCGTGAGCACGAGGCAGAGACAGCTCCAAGGATTCTTTGCTTATGCGGTGAAGGTGATTGCCGTTGGTATGAGTCTGTTCCATCTCTACACAGGCTACTTCCAGTTCACAGCCATGAATCAGCGGGTACCCCATGTGACCATGGGTTTTATGCTTATCTTTCTCGTCTATCCCCTCAGCAAGAAGAGCCGGAAAGACCGGGTCAGCATAGACAGCATTATTGGCGCCGGCTTTATTCTGATCTGCGGGGTTTATGTCCTGTTCACATGGTTCAGGAAAATGGGGGCCATGGGGTTGGAACTCCCCCTTTACGAGTATGTAATGGGCGGGGCTTTCATCCTCCTTCTGATTGAGGGGACGAGACGGGCCTTGGGCTGGGCCTTTCCGTGCATTGCAGTGCTGGTGCTTTTCTATGCCCGGTTCGGAGAGATCATGCCCGGGCCCTTTGCCCACAAGGACTATGGATTTGACCGCATTATTTCCAGCATGTTCATCACAACGGACGGCATTTTCGGTATGCTTGCCGGGATTTCGGCCACCTTTATCTATCTTTTCATCCTCTTCGGGGCCTTGCTCAGGGAGGCTGGAGGCGGGGAGTTCTTCATCAATTTTGCTTATGGCATTTGTGGGCGTTTCAGGGGTGGACCCGCCAAGATTGCAGTCGTGGCAAGCTCCTTATTCGGCATGCTCTCGGGAAGCGGCACAGCCAATGTTGCGGGAACAGGGCAGATTACTATTCCCTTGATGAAAAGAACGGGGTACCCTCCCTATTTTGCCGGCGCTGTGGAAACGGTCTCCAGTGCCGGCGGCTTGCTCATGCCCCCCATTATGGGAAGCGCTGTGTTCATCATCATGGAGGTCCTGGGCGTTAACTATTTGGTCATCATCAAAGCTTCCATATTGATGGCCGCCCTCTATTACCTGGGCCTCTTCCTCATGATTGATATCGAAGCACAGAAAATAGGTCTTGTGGGACTGAAGAAGGAAGAGATCCCTCCCCTGGGAAAGACACTACGAGAGGGTTGGCATTTTTTCATCCCTTTGTTGGTTTTGATTTATTTTCTGGGCATTGAGAAGAGTTCGGTCACCCGCGCGGCCCTTTGGGCGAACATCAGCATTCCCCTCGTGTCCATGATTCGACGCAAGACTCGGATGTCCCCGGCAAAGATCCTGTCGGGTCTTGAAAGAGGAGCCCTCACTGCAGCGCCCGTGGTAGCAATCCTGTCTCTTGGGGGGATTGTGGTGGGCATGATCACCCTGACAGGTCTGGGCCTGATGATGTCTTCCATTCTCATCGACGTGTCCGGAGGGAACCTGCTGGTTCTCCTTATGATGACCATGGTTGCTTCCATTATCTTAGGAATGGGTGTGCCCCCCGTGGCGGCTTATGTTATTTTAGCTATCCTGGTTGTGCCTGCTCTTGTGAAGATGGGGGTCTATCCTCTGGCCGCTCACCTCTTTGTGTTCTACTTCGGCGTGATCGCCGGCATCACGCCCCCCATGGCACCGGATGCATTTGTTGCCGCAGGCATTGCCGATTCCCCCATGATGAAGACCGCATTGACCGCTTGCAGACTGGCTCTGGTGATTTTCGTAGTTCCATACTTGTTCGTTTACAACAATGCTCTTCTCCTTGTGGGAAGTATGGGTCAGATCTTGCTGGTTTGTATCACAGCGCCTCTGGGGGTGTGGGCGCTGGCTTGCGCGGCCCAGAACCATCTTGGCGGCCGGTTGCCCATGTATCTCAGGGCGGTTTTGTTTCTGGGGGGCGGCTGCCTGATCTATCCGGGTTGGGCCACGGATCTTTTTGGCATGGCTATTGTCACAGTCCTTCTTGGGGTCCGAAAGCCGGGTCGGCTGAGGCGTTTTACACTGGAGCTTTTGAAGCGCAAAGCACCCGAGGTGGTTGCAGGAAGCAAATGAGGGGCGATCGTGAAAAAATCTTACCTGCTTGAAATGACTTGGGAAGAATTTCGGGATGCCGTGGATGCTAAGACCGTGATGCTTGTCCCAATGGGTTCTACGGAGCTGGAAGGACCGCACCTTCCCCTGGGGGTGGATACGGTCGTGGCCGAAGGCATCGCCCGGAGACTGAAAGGGGAAGACGGGGTTGTGATTGGTCCGGTCCTCCCTATTGGGTATTCCAAGTGGTTTGGGCCATTCCCCGGCACCATCTCTTTGGAGCTGGAGACCTTGACGCAGGTCCTCACAGAATACTGCGCTTGTCTGCTTCGTCATGGCATCAAGCGCATTGTGTTTCTCAATTCCCACAGGGGAAACAACGCGTGCATTGACCATGTGGCCCGCACCTTGGTGCTGGAACGACCGGTCCGGGTGGCCATGCTCAGCGTTTGGAAAATGGCGAACGAGCTGATTGCCGGCCGGGACTTGATTGGGGAAGGAGGATTTACCCATGCCGGTGAGGTGATGACTTCCGTGATCTTAGCCTTGAGGCCCGACCTCGTGGATAATAGCAAAATGCGACCCGCTAGGGCGAAATCGCCAAAGCGCGGTGGCTTTATGGTCAAGAATTCCCTGGGTGAAACGGAATTTCGGGGCTCGGTTCAGATGCTTTATCAACACATCCAGGATGTCACGGACACGGGCGTATTCGGGGACCCTACGACAGCCACTGCTGAAAAAGGAGAACAGGTCCTGAATCTTATCACAGACTATGCGAAGGCTTTCTTGCGCGAGTTTCGCAATTTACCCCTAGCAAAAAAAGGAAGTTAGAACGCCATGTCGGGTGAGGGCAACTCGAACAGGGATCTTGAGGCCCAGCTCCTGGACCACGTCTCCCGGGCTCAATTTGAAGACTTGCCTTCGGAGGTGGTGACCTGCTGTAAGCTCTTGATCATGGACTCGCTCGGGGTCACCTTTCCCGGAAGTCGGGCGCCGGGATGTGCGGAGGTGGCGGATCTGGTGAAAGGGTGGGGTGGTGAAAACGGCTCCACGGTTCTTATCCATGGGTGCAAGGTTTCACCGGGCCTTGCGGCTTTGGCGAACAGCACCATGATGCATGCCTTAGATTTCGATGACACCCTGGATGACTCTGCGCTTCACACCTTCGTCACCGTGCTCCCGGCCGCTTTGGCTACCGCGGAATGGGTCGGAAGCGTGGACGGCAGGCGGTTGATAACCGCTCTGGTGTTGGGCGTCGATGTCATTTGTCGTTTGAGCTTGGCTATCCTACGACCCCTATCCTGGATCCGGACGGCCACCTGCGGCAGCTTTGGGGCCGCGACAGCGGCGGGGAAGCTGCTGGGCCTGGGTCGGGACAGGATGGCCAATGCCCTGGGCGTGGCCTACAGCCAGACTTCGGGGAACGCCCAAGGGCTTTTAGAAGGGCGCTTGGTCAAGAGGATGCAGCCCGGGTTTGCAGCTCAGGCGGGCGTTCTGGCCGGGTTTCTGGCAAAAGCAGGAATCACGGGGAGCCACCAATTTCTCCAGGGCCCCTATGGGTTTTACAATCTCTATGAACAAGGGGAATTCGATCCGCAACCCGTGCTTGATGGTCTGGGAACCCATTACGGGATCATGGACCTCAGTCTCAAACCCTATCCTTGCTGCCGCATGACCCATGCTACTATTGATGCAGCGCTTGAGCTGGGAAGGATTGTGGGTTCTTCCCCAGGGGATGTGGAGAAAGTCCAGGTCAGTGTTTCAAAGATGGTGACTGAGATGGTGGGAAAGCCTTTTGTCATAGGGACAGACCCCCAAGTGGATGCCCAGTTCAGCATTCCTTATACGGCAAGCGCCGCATTGATCAGGGGAGATGTATTTATCGAGGATTTCGAGACCGAGCGGATCATGGATGAACAGGTCAAGGCTCTGGCAGAGCGGGTGGAGGTTGCCCATGATCCCACCTTGCCCGACAAGGACATTGTTCACTCCAAGATGGTTGTAAAGATGAAGAGCGGGAAGCGTTATGAAAAGGCTGTGCAAGCCCCCTTAGGCAATCCCGGCAATCCCATGGATATGGCCCGTTGCAGAGAGAAATTTGAAAAGTGTCTGGCCTTCAGCGGGGTGGGTCTCGATGGAGATAAGGTGAATCATCTCCTCTCCATGATCGAGAAACTGGAGGAGGTGGAGGATGTGGGCCTCCTAACTTCCGGAATGACAGCATAGGGCACCATGAAGCGGGCCCGAAAGCCGGCAACGGGTCAGCCGGATGAAGCGTGGTTTGGACGTGACGAAATCAAGATGAGCGTAAAAGCACTTTTCGAAACAGGGGCTGACAAATATGACGAGCAAAGAAGGAAGGTCATTCCCTGCTTTGATGAGTTTTATAAAACAGCGGTTGATCTGATTCCTTTCGGACAGGAGGAGACGTTCAGGTTTCTGGATCTTGGAGCAGGAACCGGTCTTCTAACAGCACTCATCCTTGCGAAATTTCCGAATGCCCTACCAACCCTGATCGATATCTCGGAAAAGATGCTCACCAAGGCAAGGGAACGTTTCGAAAAAGAGAAGCACGTCTCTTTTTGCACCATGGATTATGCTGTTTCTCCGCTACCCGGGAAATACGATCTCGTGGTGTCGGCCATGTCCGTTCATCATCTGGCTGATTCGGGGAAAAAGAGGCTTTTCAGGAGCATATACGAAGGCCTTGTGCCGGGAGGACATTTCATTCACGCGGATCTGGTTAAAGGGGCCACGGGCTCTACCGAGACACGGTACCAGCGCAGGTGGGCGGAGCATCTTGAACAAGCCGATTTAACCGAAGATCAATTGTCCTTGATTTATGAAAGAATGTCCTATGATAAGACAGCGCCCTTGGAAGACCAGCTCAGGTGGCTGAGAGGGGCGCGCTTTGAGGATGTGGACTGTTTCTACAAGCACTATAACTTTGCTGTCTATGGAGGAAGCAAACCAAAAGGCCCATAGGAGCAATCACAGGCCCATACGGATACTATGGAACAGGGATTCTATCTGAGGCGGAATGCGGGCATCTGAGGTCAAAGCGGCTGAGACGTGGAAAAGCGATATGTTGAGCGAACAAGCATCCGTCCGTGTGGGCCTGTGATTTCTTCTATGGAGGCTGAGACCATGGATGTCGATCTAAAGAAGCTTACCAAAGACTTGGCGAAAATCGTGGGCAAGGAGAATGCTTTCACGGACAAGCCGACTGCGCTTGCTTATGCCAAAGATACCATGCCCTGGGATGTGGAAGAGCACAATATGCCCCATGCGGTGGTGAGACCTTTCAATGGTCAGGAAATTGCGAAGGTGCTGCGATATGCGAACGAAAAGAAAATACCGGTACATACCCACGGCTCCGGGACTTCCCTTGTTGGGCTGGGTCGGCCCAAGACCCCCTGTATTGTTTTGGACACGGGGCGCATGAAGGAACTCGAGATTTTTCCCGAAAGGGGCTACTTCGAGGTCGGGGCGGGGTATCACGTTGGGAAGTTGAGAAAGGCTCTTGAGCCGTACCATGCGCTCCTTCCCGCATTTCCGGGCAGTGAGTTGGTGGCCACCATAGGCGGAGTTGTCTCTGTGAACACGAGCGCCCATGCGGTGGATGCCTCGGTGTTCAAACCCGGGGATTACGTGCTCGGTATGGAAGTGGTTCTGCCCACAGGGGAAATACTGCAAACCGGTACGGAATCGCCACGCAAACCGGCAGGAATCGAGGCGACCAAGTTCCTTGTGGGGTCTGAAGGGCTCCTGTGCGTGATATCCAAGATCAGGATGCGTCTCATTCCTTTGCCGGAGATTCAGAACATCGTGGCTTATTACAACAGTACGAAGGATATCCTGGACACGGTCATGAACATGTACAGCCAGGGTATACCCACGCCCATGTTCTTTGAATATCTGGATGAGAAGTGTTCCAAGGTGGGTTTCGAGGCTGTGGGCTTGGCGCCACCTCCCGGCGCCGTGGCCATGATGGCGATCCATTCTCAAACCAAGTCGGGTTGTGAAGAAAAAGCCAAAACATTTCTCGAATTTCTGCTCCGGGGGCGCCCGATTGAGGCGAAGATTGTCACCGACAAAAAGGAATGGAACCAGATCTGGAGCAGCCGCGCCGAGGCCGGAAACTATCTTTACCGGCTGGGGTCCACTTTTGGAAGCGAGATTACAGTGAGGGTGGATAGACTGAAAGAGGCTTTTCAAGAAGCTCAGGACATTATCCTAAACTTGGACAGTTACAAGGGAAATGAATTCTACTCCTTTGGACATATCGGGGCCCCCACGATTCATGCCTATGCCTTTATTCCCACCAAGGATATCCCGAACGAGACAAAAATCGCGGTTGCCAAGGAGGTGAGGGAAAAAACCGAGGCGCTGAATGTGAAATACGGCGGTTGCGGAGGAGAATGGGGGTTGACCGCCCAGAGGGCTGCCTTTCTTAGGCGAAAGTACGGGGAGGTATACTACGGCTTGCTGGTGAAGCTCAAGCATACCCTGGATCCCAACAATATCCTCAATCGTGGAAACTTGGAGGGGTGGATGTGAATGCCAGGCAGAACAAGATAGAGACCTTACTCAATGAAGTGGCCAAGTGCCGGTCGTGCAGGTTCTGTGTGGATGTGTGCCCTACCTATCAGGCTTCAGAAGGCTTGGAGTCCTTGTCTGCTTATGGGAGGTTGCAAATCATCAAATACCTTCTCATGGGCGTTTTGAGCTTTGACGATCCTTTGACCTACACGCTTTACAGCTGTCTCCAGTGCCGTCGGTGCGAGAACACCTGTAAGAGCAAAGGACAGAACATCGACATCTGTAAGATCATACAACTCGGTCGATCATTGCTTTCCCGAGACTTGATGGAAGGAAGGGATCATGAAAAGATCTAAGAAGTTGGTGTCCCAAGCTCTGGCTATTCTCAAGGACAACCTAGGCAGGGTGGGGGATCCCCTGGGCTTCAAAAAACCCTACTGGACCGAATGGGCGGATGGGCTCAACCTGCCTGCGGAGGGGGAACAGGTGTTGCTTACGGCACGAATGTATCAAATGCTCCCTTACATCACGCAGATAACCGCTCTCGTGACAACGGCGAAGCCACTGCTCGCCATAAAAGGATTGGACAAGGCGGTGATTCAGGGCAACCGCATGGCCGGAGAGACTCTGATACGACTCAAGGCGAGGCGTCTTGAGGAGCTCAAGCGCAAAGGGGAAAGGATCCTGAGGGGGATTGCGGGGGCGCTCCATAAAGTGGACGTTCACCCGGCATACCTCTACGAGGCTGAGCCCTATAGCGGTGTTCTCCTCTATGACCTCGGCTTGGAGGATGGCATTGCGCTTCACATAAAAGGTGTTTACGAACTTCTCAGGAGCCGGGGAGTCGACTCCGTTATCACGGTGGATCCTCATACCACGTACATGATGAGAGAAATTTATCCAAAATACATTGAAAACTACGCCATCAAGGTTCAGCACTACTTCGAGGTTCTATGTGAAAGGGCAGACACCCTTGGAAAGCTTGCGACCGGACAGAGGCCTGAGTCGTTTGTCATCCATGACCCCTGCGTGATGGCGCGGGATTTGGGTATCGTGGAACAGGCCAGAAAGATTGGAAGGGCCCTGGGGATAAAGATCATAGAACCTGAAAACACGAAACTGGACACAGCGTGCTGTGGGGGTCCGGTAGAATACGCCTTTGCGCACCTGACACATCAAATATCCAGCATCCGTGTCAGTGAACTGGCGCGCCTCAATTCCAACGTTCTGGTTACGTGCCCCATATGCCTGATTAATTTGCGCAGACACGAAAAGGAAGGTGCCTTGAGAGTCTGGGACATGGGCGAAATACTACCGGAGCAAGAACTTGCTCCTTTGAGTTCTTAGAAATGCAGGAATCGGCGTGTTTTCAAAACTTGTGGTGAGGATGAACCATGTACTTGAGACAAGATCTATTGACGAGCCGAGAAAGGGTTGCGACTCTGTTTGCGTGTCGGAAACCGGACCGGGTCCCGGTCGGTGCCATGAGTACGGGCTTCAATACCAGAAATGCGGGCTATACCGTCGCCGATGCCTATGACCACCCGGAAAAGAGTTTTCAAGCCATGGTCTGGACCTCAGAGCAATACGGCTGGGACCCTATACCGCAGTATGCAGGCCACACGGTCTTGGGTGCCTGGGACTTTGGTGGTGAGGTCCGGTTGCCCCAGGGACAGTATGAGGGGGCCCTCATCGTCAAGTCCTATCCTGTGGAGACAGAACAGGACGCGGAAAAACTCACCATGCCCGATCCCAAGACGGCAGGAAGGATTCCTAAAGCATGGCGATTCGCTCGGCTCCAGGCAGAGAATGACCTTCCCGTCTACTTCTTCTCCCGGTCCCCATTTACCATGGCAGCCAACATCTGCGGGATAGAAAGGTTCCTGAGATGGTGTATGAGAAAAGAAGATCTGGCCAGGCACATGATGCAAATGTCCATAGACCACATTTTCAATGTGCTTCATTACTGGGTTGGAAGTTTCGGAGCAGAGAAGGTCTTTGCCTGGATGAGCTCTCCCACCGAATCCAATCAACTCATTTCCCCCAAACTGATGGAAAAAATGGCCCTTCCGTTCCACCTGGAATACCATGAGAGGCTGAAAGCCTTAGGCGTTCCTCGATTTGGGTTCCATATTTGTGGAGATCAGAATCTCAACCTGCCGATTCTGGCTGGAGCCTCACCGTGGCAGCACCCCAGCGTGCTGAGTTTCGGCCACGAAGTGGATCTCGATGTAGCAGCCGTACATTTTCCCGAGGATATCCTGTATGGCAATATTGAACCGGTGGTGTTTCAAACGGGAACGCCGCAGGAGGTATTTGATCTGTGCCGAGTCGCCATAGACAAGGGGAAGAGAGCACCTGCCGGGTTTGTCTTAGGCCCCGGATGTGGCCTACCTGTGGGCTCTCCGCCGGTCAATGTGTACGCCATGACCAAGAAGCCTCCCCGTGGCAAGTCCCGACCAAAAGGTGGCTGACGCCTACGGTACCTAGGGCAAAATATCCGTGTATGGCAAGAAATATAAGGGAAATAGCCGTTCTTTTTTTCTGATCAGTGAAGACGGCAAGATTCTCGATTCGTGGGATAAAGTGAACCCAAAGGACACGGTTCCAAAGGCCCTGAAGGCCCTCGAATAAGCGTCCTGACACTTTACGAGTCTACTGAAGAGATATGTCCTGGCCTGAAGTCTTCAGAGAATGCCGACGACCCGATCACAGGACTCCAGCAAATCAATCAAGGATTTGTATGATCCACCCGAGATGGGCTCGCCAAGAGAGTGCACATCAATACCCCGCAGCTCAGCATCGTGGGCGAGCACATGTACCTCGATGTTTGTGTCAATCAATTCCTGAAGACCCACGGAGCTTGAACATTTTATGGCGGGGCCGCAAAAGCGTACGGCTTCTTGGAGCAAGAAAAGGCTTACGGTGTGGCCTTGCGCCAGCATGTCCGAGGCTGTCTGCAAAGCACGATCGGCTTCGTCCGTACGAGGGCCGCTTTTCAGAAGAATGGCGATTTTCATGGTTACACTCCTAGAATATCAGCTGGAGACGGTTCAGCGCCATGAACTCCGAAACTCTCTGATGATCGATAAGCTCCAGGCCCTCAACGAGTTCCTCCGGATCCAGACTCCGTTTTAAAAGAGACTGCGTTTCCACGTAGAATTCTGCGGGTGCATCCTTCCTTTCATATAGGCCCCGAGCAATAATTTCTTCCAGAGTCTCACTCAGCGAAAGCCACTGGTTTTGGCCGGAGTTCTGGTCCGCCTTGGCCAAATAGACCCCGTCATCCACGAGCACAAGAATGGGTCTAAATCCCAGGGAGATGGCTCCGTTGGCGTGGCGTAGTCCCTCGGCCGCCTGAAATCCGCTATAGGGTCCGTGGCGAACGACAATCAAGATTTCTCTGCTCATGGGATCCTCCATCTATGGGCCGGCATAGATTAGAATGTCAGTTTGATCAAGCAGCTGAAACAGGCTTTTCAGGGTACCCGTTTTGGCTCCTTCAATAAATTGTTCCTTCCGTAGACCACGGAAGCTTAGGCAGGTCCCTCAAAGCTCGACGCGAGCGCCTTGCTCCATAAGAGCGAGAAATCCTTTTTCGGCATTGGGCGCTCCGGATGCATGCTGAGCTTTTAGGAAAGCATAGGTTCCGTCACCTGAGCCCACTATGCTGGCGTTAAGCCCTTTCTTCAAAGCCGCATCGGCGATGCCGATAACGGTATCCACGTCTTGGCCGCCATAGGGTGGCGATCCGAGCATAAGAGTGATTTGTTTCATAAGGCCTCCGGAAAGCATTAATCGATAGTAAACGGGTATAAAGATACTTCCAATGTTTTTGTTGAATCCATGATCCACAAAGCCTCGGTGAGTGATCATAAAACGCCGATCTAAACGATTTGAAATCTTTTCCGCCTGTGACATGCATCAGGGATTTTTTGCTGGACATGGAATCAGACAATCCAACGCCTGTTGATGTTACGGAGGCTGAGTGCAAACAGGCCGATGCAGAATGCACCGAGGATCATCAGATCCAGCGAAAACGGCATGGCATTTCCGCCGTGGACAGCGCCGTGGAGCACGTCCGTTCCATAGGTGAGGGGAAGCGCATAGGACAGCGGCTTCAGGAACACTGGCAGTTTCTCAACGGGAAAAAAGAGCCCGCAAAGAAAAATCATGGGGAAGCGGAAGAAGTTGGAAAAAGTCTGGGCCTCGAACACCTCGGTCACCGCCACGGCAATGAAAAGCCCCAGAAAGGTCGAGGCCACAGATATCAGCAACACAGCCGGGACGAAGGCCCCCCATGCCACCTGGGATAGATCGAACAGGAACGCCCCTATGACGACTGGTACAAAGGCGTTGGCCGCGCCGAACAAAATGGCTCCGCCGGTTTTGGCGAGCATCAGGAGCTCCAATGGACTAGGCGCCAGCAGAAGTCGTTCAAAAGAACGATTTTTCTTTTCAAAGGTCACTGTCACGGCAAGCAGGGATGTTGTGCCGAACAGAATGGATATCGCGACCACTCCCGGGAGCAGGTCCGGAATGCTTCCCAGGCCCTTTCCGGACTTGATGAAAAACATGCCCGTCCACGCCAGCGGGAAAATGAGACCCCAACTCCCAGTCGGCGGCTTTAGGTAATAGGTTCGCATGTCCTTAACTAATATGTTCCAGAAAGCGATCCAGAGTTTCATTGGCCGCCTCCCGCTTTTTCTTTTTCCTTGCGCATGGCGTCCGCTTCGATGCCTGTGAGGCCCACGAAGACATCTTCGAGAGAAGGTCTTATGCTTCGCGCCTCGGAGACTTCGGCTCCCTCATCTTCCAGAAAACGCACCAGAGGTCCTACGCGAATGGGCGCGTTTGCTTCAACGCGGATCAGGCCATGGCCCGGGATGGTGAAATCGAGGTCGGGGAACGATTCAGAGAGTTTTCCTTGTATTTCGTTCAATGAGTTGGTGCAGGCGATGCGGATGACATGTTTCGCTTGGACCGGCTGGATTAAATGCTCGACCGTGTCGAGTCGAACAATACGTCCTGACACAATGAAGGCGACACGGTTGCAAAGATGCTCGGCCTCTTCGATGTAATGGGTGGTCAGAAATATGGTGGTGCCGGCTTGGTTCAGATCGGCGATGAGCTGTCGCAGTTGCCGGGCGCTGGCCACGTCAATGCCCGTGGTCGGTTCGTCCAGGAACAGGATTTCGGGCTTGTGGATGATTCCTGCGGCAATAGTGAGCTTGCGCTTCATACCTTTTGAATAGCCGCCAAACTTGCGGTCCCCTGCCTTGCCCAAATCGAAGGAGCCCAGAAGTTCCCGCGCCTGTGCCTGGCGTTCGGCTTTGCCCATGCCGTAAAGCGCGGCGCAGAAACACAGGTTATCGAAGCCGGTGAGTTCCGGATACAGGTTGCTTTCGTCCGGGACCACGCCGACCAGATGCTGGGCTGCACTCGGCCTGGCAGTGCAATCGATGCCCCCTAATCGGATTGAGCCCGTGTCCGGGCGCGCCAGTCCTGTGAGCATGTTGATGGTCGTGGTTTTGCCCGCCCCGTTTGGACCGAGAAAGCCGAAAAGCTCCCCTGTTTGGACGGTGAATGAGATGCCGCAGACCGCTTCCACCTTTTCGAAGGACTTGGATATGCTTTCTACCACTATGGCTTCAGTCATCTTTTGCAAAACCTCTATACGGAAAGTTTCTGCCACCCGCGAATGGAGCGATGACCATCAGTTGTCACTGAACACTCCACCTCTGGTGGAGGACCCGGCTAGTTCTACCGGTCCGGGGTTTAGAAGAGCCGGTATGTTTTGAATCATGGGGCTCAGAGAGGAAGCCTTTTCTTGCGTTCCGAGGCTCCGGGCTGGTCCTTTCTGTAACTTACCTCCGGGGGAGTTCTGCCCCCTCCGCATTCCCCTCGACACGCTCGGGGCTGCGGTTTCCCCCAGAGATAAGTCACGAAAAGACGGCGCCCTCTCACCAGTCACTTCAGTAAAGGCTTTCTCCCTGAGCCCCTATCAGTGGGAGCCGCCTGATGCCGCCTGCTCTGCCGGAGGAGGCCTACCATAAACTCGCCTGTCTTTTATCAAGGTCCCAACCCGGTGTCAATCCTGAGAAACCCGTCACGGTTACCGTTTGGAGCTTAGCGTGAGAAAGGTTTGTCCCGCTAAAGTCAGGGAGGAAC
The DNA here is from genome assembly GCA_037380925.1 of Deltaproteobacteria bacterium. Lineage (GTDB taxonomy): Bacteria > Desulfobacterota > DSM-4660 > Desulfatiglandales > HGW-15 > JARRRH01. Next base: position 18,186 of record JARRRH010000008.1, read on the forward strand.
GGGGTCTTTTCTGTTGGGCCTTCATCCGGGAACTGCACAAAGAGGCATTCAAAACCCAGGTCGGCGGCATGGGAATACACGGTGTCGAACTCTTCGCGCCGGAGGGGGCGGTTGAGGTCCTGGTCTTTGTTCGGCATCACGGTCGTGTACTGGGACATAAGACTGAGCGGAAGGTGGGGGCCGAATTCCAAGAAAAGGGTGGTGAGGGCATGGATGGAATTTTCCACTTTGCCCGGAAGAACGAGGTGGCGCACGAGCACGCCGCTAGTGGCCAGAGTGGTCCCTTTTTCGAAGCTATCCAGAAATCCTTTCTGCCTTACCATCTCTGAGATGGCCTGCAACGCGACTTCTCTGTAATCGCGGCATTTGGAAAGGGTGGCGGAAAGGTGTGGATCAGCGTATTTGAAATCGGGAAGATAAATATCCGCGATCCCTTCCGACATGCGAAGCATGGTGAGGGATTGGTAGCCGGAGAGGTTCATCACCACGGGGAGGTCATAGCCCTCCTCCCGCAAACCCGTGACCAAGGCCGCCACATGGGGTAAAAAATGATCCGGCGTGACAAGATTCACATTGTGGACACGATGGTCCCGAATCATGTTCGCCACTTGATCAACCAGGGCCTGGACCGTGATCTCTTGCCCAAAGCCGTCCCTGGAGATTTGGTAGTTCTGGCAAAAGGAACAGCGCAGGGAGCAGCCTGTGAAAAAGACCGTCCCTGACCCCTGGGTGCCGGTCAGGGGAGGTTCTTCGCCGAAATGTGGTCCCACATAGGCGACGCGGAGTTGATGGCTTTCGCGGCAGAAGCCTGAGCGGCTCTTCTCGGTGCTCCCTAACCGGTTCACGCTGCATTCTCTTGGGCAAAGGCGGCATGCTCTGTAGTTTTCAAATAGATCCATATGATTATGGCGCAAGGTTTTAAGGCATAAGGCGCAGGGCAAAAACCCTGAGCCGAGTGACAGTTTCGAGAAAGGCTCAAGCTTTTGGCGGAGCCGGGATGGGTGTTCCGCGAAAGGCGATATCTATGCCGTTCGGGGAACAGGCATCCCTGGCGAAGGGCTCCCACCAGTCACTCATAAAGCCCTTCATGACCCTTTTTTTGCTCAACGGCATACTCATTTGTCCGATGAACCAGGATGCGACACCGTAGCAAAAAACGCATTGTTCAGTATTTTTTCTGGCCTTGCGCCTTACGCCCTACGCCTCTCTTGCATTGAGATCCCCTTTTGGCTTATACTTATCTATTTTGTAAGAGTTGGTACAACATACACCCTCTTGTCACGGGAACCAAGGTTTTTGACAAGGAACGTTTCCGGAACTCGAATCCAAATCCATGATTGGTGAGGTGAATTTATGACATTTTCGGTCAGTCCCGAAGGAGAGAAGTTCAAGCTGCCGAGTGACGAGGATTACGCAAAAGAATACAAGAGATTGAAAGCGCTCACGGCCGCACACCGAAAAGAGGGCCGTGAAATCGTGGTGGTCATGGGCCTCGGATTTGTGGGCGCGGTCATGGCGGGCGTGGTGGCCGACTCTGCGGACAAAAAAAGCGGCAAACCCAACAAGTTTGTCATCGGCATGCAAAGGCCGAGTACGCGGAGCTTCTGGAAAATACCCCTTTTCAACCGGGGCCTTTCCCCGGTAA
>JARRRH010000009.1:0-16755 GCA_037380925.1 Deltaproteobacteria bacterium
GTAGACGTTCTTCTGCACGCGGATCAAGCTTCCGCGCGTGACTGGGATGCACACCTGGGTATTGGTTGCCAGAGGTGTAGCAGACAGAGGCTTCATCACCGCCAACTCCTCAGCCAACCGTTCTTGCCGGGAGACCCTAGAAATACCGGCAGGAAAATTAGACCCCGGAGAAAGGGTGGAGACCTGTGTAAAACGGGAACTGCTGGAAGAAACCGGCTATGAGGCAGGAAAAATCGATTTTATCGTGACCTTTGCACCGGCTCTTGGTTACTCCAATGAACTGATCCACATTTACGTCGGTTATCAACTCAGAAAAACCCGGGAAGGTATCGATGAACGGGAAATTTCCTCTGTCGAGAGATTGGGACTCAGCGAGATTCAGGGAATGATTGAAAAAGGCCTCATCATTGACGGAAAAACCTTGTTGGGTCTCTGCCTCACGGGCCTGATCACTTTTGCGCCCAAACCGCCGGTCGGACCACAAAGACTCTGATTCCAGGAACTTCTTGAGTTTGTTAATGAGCGTCACGGGAACCGGCCCGGAATTCGCATAGAGCTTCAACAAGGGATAGGGCACTTTAATCGCCTCCTCAACCTTATCCCAGCCGATACCCTTGGCATCAACCTCTTCCATCAACTTGACAAGTTCTTCAGATTCCATAGGGGCACTCCAAAATTCGCATCTTGCGATCCTATTTCTCCGGCGGCCTCAGATCCGGGGGATAGACGTATTTTGGATCAATATCATATGTCCAGGGCAATCCCCACCACTGCCATCCGTAATGGCGTCGATGTTCAAATCCAAAAATTTTGTTCCGTTTGGCAAGCTGTCGGTAGAACTTGTTCCGATTGGCATCCTCAAATGTGGGAAAAGTCGGTCCCTCAAAGCCCTCAGATACATCAAACACATTCTTGAAACCCGCTTCAATCAAATCTTTTGCCGCAAGGCCGCTTCTCGTCCCGTCTCTGCCGAGAATCAGCAAGTTGTCGGTCTTCTTATACACCTTGCTGATCTCTTCCACAAAGACCTTATTCTTCGGACTCATCTGATAGCCCGATTGCTCCTCCCCTGGGACAAAATTGGTGGTGAAAAACATGTAGGGAAAAAGGTGAGCCTTATAGGGATGTCCGACAAATTGATATTCAGCCCGGGACCTCACATCAATGAGGTAGGTATCGGGAACCGTATTGAGCATATCAAAGGCCTCAATACTCAAAATTTTCTTCACCTCCTGAGCGAAGACCGCCCCGGGCAACAATAGAAGGAAGGCAAACAACACAATCCACGAGTAACAAAACAATTTCTTCATAACAGTCCTGTCTTGACAAGACGCCGATCAGAGCAGAAGAGAGACGCCTAGGAAAGCATTGTATCATTAAGACTTGAAATTTCGAAATGTTAATAACCAAAGATCTTTTTGTTTGTCAATGGAAAAATAGGCGTTTTTGGCCCCCTTGTTGACAGCTCGGTCTACTCTGTCTAATATCGAGGCATCCCGCAATGATAGGCAATTTAGAAACACCTTTTTTGCAAGGAGCATACCCCCAAATGAAGAATTTAGACACGTCTTCCATTAAAGTTCTTATACGTGGCGGCGGGGACCTTGCCTCGGGCGTCGCCTGGCGGCTCCATCGGTGCGGCTTCAAAGTCCTGATCACGGAAATCGCTCACCCCACGGCTGTGAGAAGAAAGGTGTCCTTTTGTGAGGCTGTCTACGATGGTAAAACAGAGGTAGAAGGGGTTTTGGCGGTTCTGATAAAAGATGCGGACACCGCTTATGACGTCTGGAATCAACGGCAAATTCCGGTTTTCGTGGACCCCCGAGCTCAGACAAAGCAGGTCATCAAACCGGATGTGATGGTGGATGCCATTTTGGCCAAGAAAAACCTGGGAACCGTCCGCGAGGACGCGCCATTGGTTATAGCTTTGGGCCCGGGTATCGAAGCCGGCAAAGATGCCCATTTTGTAGTAGAAACCAACCGGGGCCATCGGCTTGGGAAACTCTTGTCAGCAGGGGCCGCAGAACCGGATACGGGAGTTCCCGGACCCATCCAGGGGGTCACCTCAGATCGGGTTTTAAGGGCACCGACGGATGGCCGATGGCGTACAACAGCTGGGATCGGCGAGTTGGTGCGCAAGGGAGACCAGGTTGGCACCGTAGACCAAGCGCCTGTCCATGCGCTCATTGACGGGGCTTTGCGCGGCCTCATCAGACCTGGCCTCACTGTCAGCAAAGGACTCAAAATCGGTGACATTGATCCCCGAGGCAAAAAAGCGTTCTGCGATACGATCTCTGAGAAAGCACTGGCCATCAGCGGGGGTGTTTTGGAAGGCATTCTGATGTACTACAAGCACTGACTCCCTTTCCGCCTCGCTCCTGGAAGACCAGCTTTACTTTAGACGCTGTCCGAAAATGTGCAGATGCAAGGTGCGCGAAACCCTGAGGAACGAGGAGTACAATATCTCGGGCTTAAGGCTCAAGGCTCAGGGTTTACAGCAAATCAATTTTTCAGGTCTCTTGCCTTATGCCCTGCGCCCTGCGCCTTAAGCCATCTGCATAGACCGCACAAAGGATTCCGCAGATTGACACAGAGATTCCGGAAAAGAGACATTTCTGTACGCCAACAGCCTATTAGTCAATGATCGGCCGTACTTCTGTTATCTTGAAGCGGATCGCTGCGTGGACCTGATCGGCTGTCTCTTGCCCCCATTGCTTGGAAATGGTTTGTTTGATGTCCTCGTAAAAAGGGCCACCTGTTTCCATATCTACGGCCTCGAGATAGATCCGCGCACCTCTCCAGTCTGAAGGCGTTTTGCCAGGTTCCACCACGATAAAGGCCGCCTTAGGATTTCTCTCAAGATTCCGGAAGGACCGGTTATTGCCAATGCCCATGACAACCGTATTTTCATCAACCATCCGCGGTCATCAGCTCCTTACGATCCATAATGCGCCTCCCTTTCAACTTGTTGGCCTTGTTGCCCGGGTGCACCAGGGCTTGGTATACCCCTCTACAGTCCCCTCAGCAGCATATAGCATCCACTTTTAGGGGTCAAGGTGAAGAAAATCTGCATAAATTGCCGAATTTTCTCCGGGGCGGGTAGTTCGGCTTGAGCTGCAAGAAAAAAGATGCTAGATAGATATAGAAGTCAGCCCAGCCCCTTGCCGCTGAACGGCAAGTCTGATCGAACAAGAAACTCTGGCAGTTTTGAAGAAAGCAAGGCCAATGACAAAGCCCAAAATCCCAATGTCAATTGAATGCCAAAGCTCAAAATCCAAAACATTTGGCATTGGGGCTTAGGATTCGATTTGGCATTTGAGCTTAGAGCTTTGGCATTGGAAACCTCGCGCAAGGAAATCAATGCCCTCGGCTGGGCCAGTTTGAGCAAGTAAGGCATCTTGCCATAGAGTTTCAGGCAAGTATCCCCCAATTTGGAGTGACCATGACCCATGAAGATTACGGGCACTATGCCCAAAAACATCCACCGAACACGAAAATCGACCCGGCCGTTGCCGATGCCGTCAAAGCCCGGTCCTCAAACGGAGAGATTCCCTGTGCTGTGGCCTTTGATATCGCCGGAGAAGCGAAAGTGTCTCCCAAAGAGGTGGGTTTGGCCATAGACACGCTGGAAACAAAGGTCGCCAAATGCCAACTCGGCCTCTTTGGGCACGGGGCACAGAAGATCGTGGTCAAACCGGCGGGTCGGGTTTCCCCGGCCTTTGAAAACGCTATTCAACAATCCCTTGTCCAGGGCAAACTGTCTTGCAAAGCCGCCTGGGACCTTGCTGAAAAATTCGGCCTCAGGAAAATGGAAGTGTCCGCGGCTTGCGAGGCCCTAAAGGTTAAAATATCCTCGTGCCAGTTGGGAACGTTCCCATAGCAATACCGGAACAGTGGAATAATGAAGGGGTGCCACGAGGCCGTTCTTGGAACCCACCGTAAAAGACATCGAGCAGGCTCGGAGCAGGCTGAGGGATGTCCTCCACCCCTCACCGCTCATACACTCTACCTACTTTTCCCGCATGACAGGATCTGACGTCTTCCTGAAACTGGAGAACCTTCAGGAAACAGGCTCTTTCAAAGTAAGAGGAGCCTACAATCGACTTCTTCAGTTGAGCGATTTGGAAAGAGAAAGAGGCGTTATTGCGGCTTCAGCGGGCAACCACGGGCAAGGCGTGGCTTGGGCATCCGCCAAACTGGGAATTGCGGCGACTGTGGTCATGCCCGAAAACGTGTCCCTTAGAAAACTCCTGGCCGTGAAAGAATATGGTGCCGACGTGGTTCTTTTTGGCTCCCATTTCAATGACGCCTATGCCCATGCCGCGGCGCTTTCAGAAGAGACCGGGAAGACCATGAAACCCACTATTGCCGATCCTTTCATCATCGCTGGCCAAGGGACCATCGGACTGGAACTCTACGAATACCTCGACGAAGATACCGCCATTGTGGTCCCCATCGGCGGCGGAGGACTGATTTCAGGGATCGCTACGGCGGTGAAAGCCCTGCGACCGGCAGTTACCCTCATCGGTGTTCAAACCCGGAGTTGCCCTTCAATGATCCGATCCCTCGAAAAAAGAACCCCTGCGGTTGTAGAGGTCGGGCTCACCCTTGCCGACGGCATCGCCGTAAACAGACCGGCCGATATGACTTTCTCCATTGTTCAGCGGCTTGTGGATGAAGTGGTTGACGTTGAGGAAGAAGGGATCGCAGGAGCCATCGTCACACTCATGGATAAAATCAGCATTATTGCGGAGGGAGCGGGCGCAGTTCCCGCCGCAGCGCTCATGGACGGGCGCGTTTCTACCAAATCGAAGCGCTACATCCTCATCATAAGCGGCGGCAACATTGAGATCAACACGGTTGACAGGATCTTGCACAGAGGGTCCCTGAAGATGGGAAGGCTTATCCGAATAGAGGTGGATCTCCTTGATGCGCCCGGATCGCTGTGGAAGCTCATGGGCATCATCGCCGAAGAGAAGGCAAACATCCTCCACATCTTTCACGATCGGCTTAATCTGGAAAACCCCATACAAGTGACCCGGGTAAAACTCAACCTGGAAACCCGCGGCCACGACCATGCAAAAGAAATGATGCAGAAACTCTTAGAAGCCGGCTACCATGTGCGCCGGATCCTTTAACTAACCCACATTCAAACCCGGAGTTCCAATACTCCATCATGCTTTCTTCTGCAGCTCCTGTAGAACTCCGGAGGCCCGGAATCGCGTTCCGCTCCGCCCTCCCCGATCAAGATGTCTATATGAACAAGAATCTTTGTTATGGTCGGAAGCACATCCACTTCCGGTACGAAGGGCAATACCCCTACCCGTTCTTTAATCTCCGTGCCGGCCTCTATCCTGAGATTGCGGAGCGCTATTGACCTCCCGGCAGCGTATCTGATAAAATATTAACGTTAAAAACAACCAAAAGAGCCCTCACTTAACGCTCTCAGAGCCTGCGCTCTTCCCCTTTCAAGCACCAAAAAAGTCGTCATGACCCTTGAAAGAGGGATGCCTCACCAAGGGCGACAAGAGGGGTTTCTTTTTGTGAGTGACCGGGAGAGAAACGCTGCGTGTTCCTGGAGAAGCAGAATCCATGTACGAAAATCGGGTAGTCCGTCATATGCCTCCCATCAAACTCTACGATCTTGTGGACATCTATTCTCCTGAGGCTGTCCTGGAAGAAGTGCTGTTTACCTTGGAGCTCATTTCAGAGGAGTTTAACACCTCACCGATCACGACCGCATTCGACATGATCATCGACATCTTTCGAGGAAGCCATCCTCATTATCGCGCGTGCAATACCCATTACCACGATCTTCGCCATACCACGGACGCTTTTCTGGCCATGGCCAGACTGCTTCACGGAGCCTTGCTAAATGGGGAGCAGCTTACAGAAAAAGAGATCAACACGGCCCTCGTAGCGGCCCTCTTTCATGACACAGGCTATATTCAGGAAAGAGGGGACACGGAAGGAACCGGGGCCAAGTTTAGTTCGGAACATGCTGAAAAAAGTGCGGAATTCCTGGAACGGCATGGCAAGGAATGCGGCTTGAACCAAAAGCAAGTCACCGACGGACGCATCATGATCCTTTGCACCGACGTAAGTCAAGACATCGAGGACATCTCATTTCCCTCCCAAAAAGTCGAGTTTCTAGGCAGATTGCTGAATGCCGCGGACATCCTCGGTCAAATGTCCGACAGGACCTACTTGGAGAAACTTCTTTTCCTTTACCATGAATACAAAGAAGGCAATGTAGGTAATTACAAAAGCGAAGCCGACTTGCTGAGAAGAACCATGGACTTCTATGCCTTCATCGACAGGCGCCTCCAGCCGATCATCGAAAGGGCGAACCGGTACGTGGTTTCTCACCTCACCTCCCGTTGGAACATTAACACGAACCTATACACCGAAGCCATAGAGGGACAGAGAAAATACCTGGAAAGGATTCTCTCCATCCCTAACGTCGACCCCCGCAACTATCTTCACCGATACGCCATCATACGGAAAGTGAGAGCCATTTACGGACCCGGATAGCCCTCCCTGTTCCGCTATCCTTTTTTTGACGCCCTCAGTGCTTCCGGTTATGGCTTATGAATAGATGACATTCAATATGATTGCCTTTTTGAAGCGGATCTGCTAAAAGCCTTGAAAGTCATTCCGGCAGCATGGATCCATCTTCAAAGCCAACACCCCGAATCTTTTTCATGGTTTCAAGATGACCGCTGTGGAAGGATCTGCCTTTTGGGAGGTCCTGCCATGATCGGTTTCAAGAAACTCGTTGGCGGGTACAAGGACGGGATGACCCACTATGGGAGGCGAGGATATGGCCTTCTATCTGGAAAAATCCAAGGGCTGTTTTTTCTTTCTGGGGGTTGGCCGAGAAGGCTGTGCGCCCTTGCACAATCCCAAGTTCGACTTCAACGAGGACGTCCTTCCTCTTGGAGTTGAGACTTATTGCCGTTTGGCCCGTGAACTTTTGAAGTGACCTCATGACCGAGAGCCCTTTCCACAAACCACGCGGGGTTGGTAAAAGCAGTTTCTCCCTCCTTGATCATGACAAGCTCTTTGAAACATTGCCTCTGCAAAAGGGGAGTACGTTTGTGGATCTGGCCTGCGGACCGGGCGATTACACTCTCGCCGCATCCCGTATTGTAGGAGATGAAGGCCTGGTCTATGGGGTGGACATCTGGGAGGAGACCATCGCCGACCTTTTCAAGAACGTCAGGGCCCAGGGGATCAAAAACGTCAGGGGCATTGTAGCCAATGTGGGGTACCGCCTTCCCATCGAAAGCGGCAGCGCGGATGTCTGCCTGATCGCCACGGTTTTGCATGATCTGGTTCAGGAACAGGTTGATCGAAACGCCTTGGGAGAGGCGGCAAGGATTCTTAAATCCATGGGGACCCTTGGGGTTGTGGAGTTCAAAAAAGAGGAAAGCCCGGTGGGTCCGCCCATAAGCATCCGGCTTTCCCCTGAAGAGGTTGAATCTGTTGTGCTGTCTCACGGCTTTTCAAGGCAGACATTCAAGGAGCTTGGCCTCTACCACTATCTCGTCACATTTGCTTTGATTCGGAACGATGCGGCTAACCCTTGATTCGAGAGGCCGAGCGGCCCTCAGGGACACAGGGGCTTTCATTGAAAACAGCCAGGCAGAGTGGTTCCGGGGACCATGGTGATTTCGGATTCAGAAGCCTCTCTAAGGCCATTGGGTATGGACGGTGAGAGCAGGATAATACACGAGGAGGGGCTCCATTTATGGGGATGCCTTTAGGCTCGGGCCTCCCCAGGTACCAAGAAGCTGGAGGAAGCCATGAAAACGCTCAAAGCAAAGGACATAATGAACCCGGAGATCCTCGCCGTCGGCCTCGATTGGTCCATCGACCGGTTGGCCGATTTCCTGATCGAACATTCCATTTCCGGTGCCCCGGTCACGTCCGAAGACGGGAAACTTCTGGGTGTCGTTTCTCTCACCGACATTGTGCGCCAACAGGCCCTGCCCGGAAAAGATGAACAGTGGTACCGTCGCGGCGACTATTATCTTGATGAACTGGAACATCAGTACGCAAGGGAGGAACTCCGCTCATTCCGACTGGCATCTGAACCCTATGTGACGGCAAGGGATATCATGACGCGCAAAATCTTCAGTGTGAATGAAGACACCGCGATCCAGCAAGTAGCGGATGCCATGATCAGGGGCTGTATTCACCGGGTTTTTGTCACCCGGAACAATAAACTGGTGGGGATTATCTCCTCCTCGGATATGTTAAAGGTCATAAGGGGAATATGAATGCAATGTGTCCACGCCAAGATCATTTACACAGGCAAATCGGTCATCCGCGATGCTCATCTTGTCTTTGACGGCCGGAACATTGTTGATGTTTCAAAAAAAGTCAGAGGAACCCGCCTTGGGTCATTTCCGGTGTTGACGCCGGCATTCATTGATCCTCACAGCCACATCGGCATGTCCAGGGCGGGAGAGCCCAGCCGAGATGCCGAGGCCAATGACCATTTAGATTCTCTGCTCGCGCTCACAGACGCCCTGGATTCCGTGCAGATGGACGATGCCGCCTTTCAGGACGCCATTGAGATGGGCGTCCTTTATTCCTGCGTTCTTCCCGGAAGCGGCAACATTATCGGCGGGCTTTCTGCAGTCATCCGAAATTATGCCAAGAACAGCACGGAAGCGCTTATTACCCGGGCTGGCGTCAAGGCTGCCTTCGGCTACAATCCCATGTCTACCCAGGAATGGAAGGGGCAGCGCCCTTCCACGCGTATGGGGGCTGCAGCGCTTTTCAGGAAAAAACTGGACGAAGTGCGCCAGAAAGAGGAGACCTATCGCCGGGCAAAAGGCGCCAAAAAAGCTGGGATCACCTTCTCGGCAGAAGAAAAGATCCTTCGGGAGGTGCTGGCGCGAAAAAGACGCCTCCGGGCCCATGTTCACAAGATCGACGACATTGCGGCGCTCTTGCGGCTGGTGGACGAGTTTAAGATCAAGGTTACGGTTGAACATGCCATGGACGTTCATCAGCCCGACATTTTTATAGAACTCAAGAAACGAAAAATACCTGTGACTTACGGTCCCCTAGATTCATTCGCCTACAAAGTGGAATTAAAGCACGAGAACTGGCGGAATATCCGTTACCTCTTGGATTCACGGGTTGATTTCGGTCTCATGTCAGACCACCCAGTCACACCTGCAAGACAGATCTTCCTCCAAACCCGTTGGTTCACGCGGGAGGGTCTTCCTAAAGAGGGAGCCGTCAATTTGGTGTCCTGCAGAAATGCCCAGATCCTAGGCATAGACAATGTCCTCGGCACACTGGAAAGGACCAAGTGGGCGTCCTTCATCTGCTGGAACGGCGATCCCTTTGACCTCAACAGTTACCCCGTGGCTGTTTATGGCGAGGGGACTTGCCTCTTCTCCGAATAGAAGGACAACCAGGGAAGGATGGAATACTGGAAAAATGGAATAATGGGTTTTAAAGGCATCTTCTCTCTTTTGACCCCAATATTCCATCATTCCAATATTCCTGCCATGGATTGCACAATCCAAGCTGTTGAACTTCGACCAAAGCATAGGTGGGAATTTTATAACGAGATGACTGGCCTCCCCTCGGCTTTACTTGTTGGCAATTTCCCGAATCGCTTTGGCGGCGATTCCCATTTCCTCCAAGGCATTGAAATAGCCCATGCTGAGCCGAACAGTTCCTTCAGGGTAAGTGCCCAGCGTCTGGTGGGCCAGGGGCGCGCAATGCAAGCCTACGCGCACAAAGATGTCGTATTCATTGTTCAAGAGTTTGCCCGCTTCACCGAGGGAGACTCCTTCCTCCAGCCATCCCAGATTGATAGAGCCACAGCCGCTGAACACATGCTCTGTTCCTGTGGGGAGAATGGTGTCAAAGGTAATGGACACCGTGGAGGTCTGTTCTTCGGCCTTTAGAGGACCGTAGATAGTCAGGCCGGGCAGATCGTAGAGCGCTTTGAGAAGGTTTGTCGTGAGAACTGTTTCGTGCTCCCTAATCTTGCTGACGCCTTCTTTCAAGATAAAGTCGACACCCGCGCCGAGCCCCGCGATGCCCACATTGTTCTGCGTTCCGCTTTCAAGCGCGTCGGGCAGAAAATCCGGCTGATGGATCTTCTCTGAAACGCTCCCGGTCCCGCCGCGTTTGAGCGGGAGGAGGCTCAAGCCTTCCCTGAGATACAAGCCTCCTGTTCCTTGGGGTCCCAGAAGGCCCTTGTGGCCTGTAAAAGCCAGAAAATCGATGCCGTCTCTCTCCACATCAATGGGATAGCAGCCGGCTGTTTGCGCAGCATCCAGCAAGAGGGGGATATCGCCGACAGCGTCCTTGACCGCCTTTACGTCCTGGATGGTGCCACACACGTTGGATGCATGGTTCAAGGCCATGAGAGCCGTGTCTTTGCTGATGAGTTTCCGGAGTGCATCCATGTCCAAAAACCCTTTGTTATCACAGGGCGCAACGGACAGGGCGATGACGCCTTTTTCTTCGAGATATTTCAGAGGTCTGATGACCGAGTTGTGCTCCATGGCTGTTGTCACTACGTGGTCTCCCCGCTTCAGAAACCCGGAAAAGACCATATTAAGCGATTCCGTCACGTTCAGGGTAAAGACGATACGGGCTGTGTCTTTGATACCAAAGAGACGGGCAAGGCTTTCGCGGGTATTCTGCATAATCCGGGAAGCCTCTAGAGACAAAGGGTGGCCGGATCTTCCAGGATTTGCGCCCACTTCCTCCATGTAGTGCGTCATGGCCCGGCAGACCTCCGGTGGTTTAGGAAAAGAGGTGGCCGCGTTATCGAGATAAATGAACTTTTTCATGCTCAACGACTCATTTTTTCACAAAATACCCCACCGCATAGCCCACGGCCAGCGCCCCCATGAAAGTGAAGATAGTGAGAAGAGAGGTGTAAAGCCATCCGAAGTAGGCGACCATGACGGGTAATAGGGCAGGCTTCACCGCCCGATTTCCGAGAAAGACCGCGATCGGTTTAGGGCCGGCGCCTTTTGCCTTCATATCCTTGAGAAAAGGATACCACGCATAGATGGGGCCCATGGAAAGAATCCCTCCAGCCGCAGCGAGCAAAAGGCCGGGGAAACCTGCCTTTTCCCCTACGAGCCCAACAACCTTGCCTGGATGAATGAAGCCATTCAGGACCACCATCACACCGAAAACAACGAGGAGCGGCCACAGGATATTTCCTCCGATCTTTACGCTCTCCCTCAAGGCGGATTGCGTCTTCTCCGGGGCAAACAAAAAGAAAATCCCATAAATCAACAGCATGAAAAACAGAAACAGGATCCCCCAAAGAAAAGGAGGCCGTTTTGTTTTTTTCTGCACCAGCCCGCTTTTCATGGATTTCAACCCCGGATCAGGTAATACAGCCCGGATGTTGAGATGGAAACAGCCACGGCAAACCAAAAGGAAAGGCCGATCCTCACAAGGGAAAAGCGTTTGCCCAGAGCTGCTATTTCAGCAGGAAGCTGGAGAAGTCCCACGCATACCCAAGCCACCATGAAGGACGTGACCCCGAACAAGCTGATGCCTTGATGCACCAATCCCCCGCCGATCACATAGCTGTTGATCGCATTGCCAGCCAGCAAACTCCCCAGACAAGCTCCCAGGAATGCATCTTCTAGAACCTTGCCTGAAAAGACCCACGCGATCATCTCCTTTGAAAGGAAGGTCTGGAAAAGTCCTATCAACAAAATGACACCGGCCATAACCGGGAGAAGAGCTGTAAATTGTCTGGTGGACCTCCTCAGGGCAAGGAGGAAAGCATCGACCGTGATCTTTTCGCCCTTGCCCCTTTCGCCAGAAACGCGTTCCGGGATGTCCTTCTTCAGGCTGTTCAGGGCCTCTGAGGCTGTGCCCTGAATCCCTCGGATTACCACGATCCCGTTTTGGGTCAGGTGCTTTTGGGCGGTTGGACTGAGATAGCCCGTGATCACCGCTTCCACCCCCCTACTGATAGCCAGTATGACCATCTGAATCCCGGATTGCGAGATCGCCGAAGCTCCTGGATTGGGGACCGCTTCGAAAGCAAGGGTCTCCGAATCCACGACGAGCAGATACCGGCACAATCCGAGACGATCACCCACCGGAGCTTCCAGGTCGGGTTCTTCCACCGTGATGCCGATTTTCATGTTTTACCCTTCTTGCACAGCTTGCGTAAGTGAACCGTCCGATACCACAATATTGACTCCGACCTTTCATATGCTCAGCATGTCCGGTGGAAACACAATGGTAATGGCCTCCTCCGGGCAGTCCTGTCTGCACGATCCACAGTGCCAGCACTCTTCAGGATATTTCAGGTAAGGCTCCTCCTGACCTTCCATGTCTCTCATATAGATGGCGTCAGCGGGACACAGTTCTTCACAGGTCCCGCAGCCCGTGCATTTTTCATAGTCAAATAGCGGTGGCATATCTAACCCTCGCGATTATAAGTGATCGGCTCAAAGGAGCAGGCCACATCGTCGCCTTTTTTCTTCAACACGACCAGCCCGCACCATTTCTCATCATCCGTATCCGGGAAATCCAGCCGGTGATGATAGGGCTTGTTTCTGCTTTCCTCCCGAAACAGAGCAGCCTCGCCCATCATCCGGCCCACAAGGAGCACGGACCGCGTTTCGTGAGCCCGCATTAGCTCGTGAAGATCTCCTACCTGAATTTCCTCCACGTGGGAGGCCAGCCTCCGGAGCTTTTCCAACCCGATCCTGATCCCGTTCTCGGTGCGCATAGCTCCGACGTGCTCCGCCATGATCTTACGAACAGCATCCTCGATCTGCCGGTAGGGGTACCCTTTGGAGCGGTGAAGCGGCGCCATGAACGTTTCTATGGTTTCACGGGTCACGGCTGTAGACGCTTCGGCCGCCCCTTTCATGGAAAGGGCAAAGGCAGCGGCGGATTTCCCGGCCTTGTATCCCCCGGCCACAGCCCCATGGACGCAGCGGTTGTGGTCGCTGGCATCCCCGCACGCAAAGAGTCCCGGCATGGTGGTGGCCGATTCCTTGTCAATTTTGATGCCGCTTCCCGTAACCTCGGTGGGGCCGGCCTGCATCCCTTCAGACACCATGATCTCCACCGGTTTTGACCGGAGGTCTTCACCGCGCTGCTCCAAATAGTCCGGAAGCGTGTCCTTGTCATAGCCCAGGGAAGCCTTGAGGTGGTCAAGATCCTTTTCGCTTAGATGGCGGCAGTCGATGTAGACTGGGCCCCTGCCGCTGCGAACCTCCTCCAGGGTGTGGTACACCACGTCATATCGTGTCGCTCGGTTTCCCATGGGGTGGTTCCTTTCCATGTAGTATTCGCCCAGGCTGTTGAGAAAGCGGCCTCCCATCCCCACAAGGGCATTGAACCCAGGCGCTGCAAAACCTTTGGGCAGCAAGGTCATTCGCATATACTCCATGTTGGACAGAGCCGCCCCTGCTCTGAAGGCCATGATCTGGCCGTCCCCTGTATCAAAGGGACACAGCCACGTGTTGAAGGGATTGATGCGGGGATTCTCGTACAGGCGGTTCGTGTTTCCTGTGGCGATCACCGTTGCCTTGGCCTGGATCACAAAAAAATCTCCGCTTCGGATATGAAACCCGATCCCTCCAACGACTTCGCCTCCTTGCGTCAGCAGATCCACCGTCATCACCTTATCCAGAACGGTGCATCCTAGGTCGCGCACCGCCTTACCCAGACAGGGCTTGAGTCTTTTCCCGTTGAAATTGATCCAGTAAGGCCCCGGTTGCCCCATAGAACGGGTGCGGTAGAAGGAGCCGTCCGGCTGCGTTAGAGGGTTCCCGATTCGGGCCATGCGGTCTATGGCGTCCTTGAGTTCGGCGCAGTATACAGACTCCAGGATGGATAGGTGGCCCGTGCCACGGCCTATCTTTTCCACGTAGCTCAGAAAGGCATCCTGGGTGTCCCACTCGGAATTTTGGTTCAGGAAGGCCAGGAAGTGGTCCACCCCGCCTCCCACGTCTCCGCTCCTCTCGATCTTTCCTTTGTCTGCCACCACCACGGAGGCTCCCTTTTCCGCAGCGGCCATGGCGGCATTGGTTCCTGCAAGACCTCCGCCTATAACGAACACATCTGTGGAGAGTTGTCTGACCTCCATGCCGACCTCCTTGCTTTCATCCCTCCCGGTGCATAAGCTTCAGGAGGTTTTGCGAATAGATTAACTCTTTTTCGTCCTCAGGGATGTTCAGGCTCTTGATGGAGGTGACCGCCTCATCGATGTCTCCGATCACATGGGGGTAATCGGATCCCAGGATCAGGTGATCCGCCCCTGCAAAGGCGTAGGCACACATGAGGGCCGGTTCAAAAAAGCTGACCGTGTCGTAATAGAACATCCGAAGATATTCTATGGCAGGCTTATTGATGTGGACCTGACACTCAGGATAAGCCTCATAGCAGTTCTGAACCCTCTCTGCCAAGTATGGAATGGCTCCTCCCAGGTGGGAAACCACAAACTTGAGCTCTGGATATCTCTCCAGGACACCGCCCATGACCAGACGCACCACGGATACACAGAGCTCCACCTCGAAACCGATCATGGGGCCGAGACGATAGTCCACATAGGTCTCCCGGTCCCTAGGTGCCCGGGGGTGTATGTGCACAGGCAGGTCATATTCGCTGATGCGTTCGTAAAAAGGGTAAAAACGGGAATCGTCCAGATTCATGCCGTTGATGTTCGTCCCCATACAGGCCCCCTTGAATCCCAGTTCCTCCACACAGCGCTCCAGCTCTTTAAAGGTGCGGTCCGTGTCCACAAAAGGCAAGGTGGCAAACCCTATGAAATGCTCGGGGTATCGGGCGCAGATCTCAGCGGTTTCGTCATTGACGGTCTTGGCGAGTGTTTCAGCTGTTTCTGCAGAAAAAATATCCACGCTGGGGGCGGAGAGGGTGAGGACCTGAACATCGAATCCGGCTCGCTCCATGTCCTCCAGCCTCTTTGTGACATCGTTCATGGGGGGCGTGATCGTGACCACCCTGTTTCCCTTTTGAACAATGATGGGCCGGTCCCACTCGTCTTTTTCCACACCGATGCCCGCCGCGGCCCCCTCCTTTTCCAGTCTTTGAAGAAACCGCTTCGGATAAAAGTGGTTGTGTATGTCGATCTTCATAAAAGAGCCTCCTAAAAGTCAAAGGTTTCTTCTGCGCGTTCAGTCCGGCTTTGCTTCACAGCTTTGATCCGCTTTGCACGGGAGATCTGCATAAAAAGAAAAAGGGCCTGATAGGACAAGCCCACGCCTCTGCTCACCACGTTCGGACTGAAGACGCACAAACCGCTCAAAGCCAGGAGAACATTCTCCCATCGCCTGATCTTCACCAGGAAATGTCCTTCAAAAGCAGTCCCCACCGTGACGGCTCCCAGGGTGACGAAAAAGAACGCTTTGACAGTCTCCGTAAAAGGACCCACCATCAGTATTCCGGGATTGAAGATGAACACCCAGGGAACCAGATAGGCGGCGAAACCCAGGCGCATAGCGCGGAGCCCGGTTCTGAAAGGGCTTCCTCCTGAGATGCCGGCAGCAATAAAGGCCTCCACGCACACGGGGGGCGTGATAAAGGAAAGACAACCGAAGTAGAACAAAAACATATGCGCTGCAATGGGTTCTACGCCCGCTTTGATGAGGGCGGGCGCCAGGAGGACCACGGTCAGGATGTAGACTCCCACGGCCGTCATGCCCATACCCAGGATAAAGGCGGCCACCCCTGTCATGACCAGGAGAAACATGAGATTGCCCCCACTGAGAACAAGGAGCTTTGAGGTAAAGCGCATACCCACACCCGTCATTTGGATGGCTCCCACAAGTATCCCTATGGACGTACAAAGAGGAATAATAGGCATCATGCCGCGGGCAGACTCTTCCAGGGCCGCAAGCAGTTTCTTTGGGGTAAGCCGGCTCTCCTTCTTGAAAGAACTCACCACAATCAGGGCGGCAAGTGTGTACATGATAGAGGTTTGAGGGGAATACCGCAAAATACCCAGAAGGAAAAGAAGAATCCCAAAAGGCACCAAGTACTGCCACCCCCGGGCCATGGTCTTTTTCAAGGAAGGAAGGGATTCTCTGGGCAAGCCGCGAAGGCCCATCTTGGCCGCCTCCAAATCCACCTGCCCGAGAAGCGTGATGTAGTAAGCCATAGCCGGCAAAAAAGCGGCCACACACACATCCCAGTAGTTGATCTGAAGGAACTCGGCAATGAGAAATGCCGTTGCGCCCATGACAGGCGGCATGAACATGCCTGCAAGGGAGGCCGTTGCTTCTACCGCCCCTGCATAGTTGGGCGCATAGCCCGTCTTTTTCATCAGGGGGATCGTGATCTGACCTGTGGTCGCCACATTGGCCGCCGTAGATCCCGAGAAGGTTCCAAAGAAGGTACTAGCAAGCACGGCCGCCTTGGCCGCCCCGCCCGTGAAGGACCCGCCCAGGGATAGGGCGAGATCGCTGAAGAAGGTGGAAGCCCCCGAGGCCCGAAGGAAGCCGCCGAATATAATGAAGCCGGCAACAATGGTGGAGACGATGCCGATGATAATGCCCCAAAAACCTTCGGCGCTCAGATACATCCACCCTAGGGCCATGGAATAAGAGAATCCGGTGCTCTGTAAAAATGTTGGGAAGTGATTGCTGTAAACGGCATAGAAGAAGAAAAAGACGATCAATCCGACCAGCACCGAGCCCGTCGCCCGTCGCGTGGCTTCCAGGACGGACATGAAGAGCAAGGTTGCCAGAACCATTTCAAAAG
>JARRRH010000009.1:16764-17607 GCA_037380925.1 Deltaproteobacteria bacterium
GGCATGTACGGCAATATAAGTGCACCCGATCACAATAACGGCCATGGGGACGATGTCATACCAGGTGAGGGTGCTTGCCGTCATCCGCTTTTTCGACGGAGGAAGCAAAAGGAATACCAGGATGGCGATGAGCCCCGCGCTGATCGCCCTGTGCGTCAGGGGTGGGATCACCACCCCCATATAAAAAAACAGATCGCAGAGAAAGGAAAGGGTGTAAAGGGTCCAGGTCAAAGAAACGACCAGGGCGATTTTGTACCGGAGACTCCGCTCCTTCCAGGATGCGCTCTTCTCGAACTCCTTCATGCCACACCCTTCACCAAGGTCTAATAGAAAGAATCCGAGCGCAGAGTGACCGGCTTTGGTCTGTCACCACTTCCCCCTCATTTATCAAGCAGGGCCTTCTGCCGTTTCAGCGCCTTTTCCTGGTAGTTCTGGGCTTCCTGTGTCCACAATCCTTTTTCCTTGAAGTAGCGGATAGCCCCTTCATGATAAGGCACGGCCAGGGAAACGGGCTTGTGGTCCAGGCTCCAGTACTTGGCCGCGGGATGGGAGCCTGCAAATTCCTCGGGGTGGTCGTATATGGCTTTCGCCACCCCGTAGACAATCTCCGGGTCCTTGTCTACGGAAGTAAACATGGCGTTTTGGTAGCAGACCGCACTGGGCACCGCGCTCTTGTTCCGGAATCTTGGATCGTTTGCCGGAATGTCCTCGATGTAGTAACCCTCCATCCGATCGGTCACGTAGCGGGCCTGTTCCGGAGTGAGATTCACGAACACGCACTCTCCCTTGGCTTCATTAATCTGCATCACCGCGCCGGGAACCACGGGATAGAGGAGAGCGTCC
>JARRRH010000010.1:0-13727 GCA_037380925.1 Deltaproteobacteria bacterium
TTTTTCTATTCACCCCATACTCCAAAAACTTTTTCATGAGTTCACAAGTACGCCTCGTAGTCTCTTGCACTGCCGTCGGCGTTGCCCTGCTCCGGATCTACCTCTTGGGCCACTCCGGCTTTGTGATAGGCGGCGCCGTCCGCTTCTCTCCGGGATCTATGACTTCGAATACGCCGTTTTGCCACTGGCCCCATTCACCGGGATGATTCACGGAGATCTGCCTTTCATCGTACCAGAAAGGTCCTAAGGCCGTATCGAATGTCTCTTCAGCCATAACCTCCCTTATTTTTTTCTGATTCAGGGTTCCTGCCTTCTCTACAGCCTGCTTAAAGTGCTGCATGGCAGAATAGAAATATATGGAGCCCCAATAATTGCCCATCTCTTCTCCTGTGACTTCTTTGTAATGGTCGGCGAATTTCTTCGCTCCCGGAGAACTTTTGGCGTTCCAGGCCCCTCCCCCGATAACGCCCTCAACGGTTTTCGCACCAAACGCATTCCTGTAGAAGGTAAAAGCCGGGCCCACACTGAGTGCGAAGAACTTGAAATTTATACCGAGTTCGATGGACTGACCGGTAATGAGCATACACTCATCCGGATAGCTGAACCCTATAAAGCCGTCCACTTGAGACGACTTGGCTTGCTTCAGCAGGGGCGACAGATCCTTGACGCCCATGGGGTAAGTCTTTTTCATAACCACCTCTATCCCCCGACCGGCGAATTCCGGGGCTGCACTGCCTGAATACTCCACACCGTGGAGGTCTTCATGAGAGATCATGGCGACCTTCTTCACGCCGAGTTCCAGAAGGATGCCGGCCAGAACAGGCACCTGGGCTTCCGAAAAATTCAAACTCTGGAAAAAATAGGGCAACCGAAGGTCCTTGAGTTTCTCTGCCCCACCGGCACCGCCGATGAGTATGTATCCGTACTTATTGGCGATCGGGGCGGCAGCAAAGAGGTTTGCCGTGCCCCAGGGCGGGAGGATGAAGTCAACCTTATCCTCCAGGATCAGCTTTTCAACCAGTCTCGTCATGGTTCCTATGTCTGATTTATCATCATATATGAGGAGCTCTACAGGCAGTTTCTTGCCGTACTCTTTCACGTAGATTCCCCCCTCGGCATTAACATCATGGACCCATAAATCATAGTATGGCGTGCTCACCACCGCATTGCTGGGAGCAAGTGGACCTGAGAGAGACACAGCCTGCCCGATAATGATTTTATCCTTTGAATGTGCTGTCACCGGAAAAGCCGCAAACAAAACGAACAGCACCAGAAGAATTGAAAATCTGAAACGTTTTGATGTACTAAGCATTTCTCCCTCCTTTCTGCAAGGCTCCTTCTCACTTGGACGAACAAAGGGCTCCAATTCAATTTAGAAAAATTTACAGAGCACTCTCAGTCCCACTGGAAGGGAACCATATCGTAATGCTTTGCCCACTCCTGCGCTGAGCCGTCATACAACTTGACGTCTTTATACCCCAGCACCTGTGTCAGCACAAACCACCACGAACTGGCGTATCCACCGACACCGCAGTAAACCATGCTTTCTTGAGTCCCGGGCTTGCCGGCGATTCCTGCGGCCATTGCCCCAAGCAACTTAGGATCTCGATAAGTGTAATAGGTGGCTTTCCCATCGGAATTCTTATTCCAAATCCAGGGAGCGGGCAAACATTTCGCGCTCTGGATATGCCCGGCCTTGTCTGCAAAAGGCTCAAGCACCACACCGAAGTAGACAATGGCGTCTCTGGCATCGATAATCACGGACTTCCCGATGTGACCTCGAACATACTCTCTGGAGACAAATATGGATTTATCCGTTGTGCCCTGGTATGTCACCGGTTTCACGTCCGGGACTTTTGCAGTCACAGGTTTGCCTTCCCCTTTCCATTTAGGGTAGCCCCCGTCCAGAATAGCCACGTTCTTTACCCCGGCATATACAAGGGTATCAGCGACTCGGGTGGCACTCGCGAGACCGTACTCTGCGGGAGTTGGAGGAGGGGCTTGCGAAGTAACCGTAACCACCTTTGAGTGGGTTGTTATACCAAGACTCCCGATGTATTCAAGCAGTGCCTTAGTCTGTGGCAATTCGAGCAAAAGACCGCCCTCGCCAAAGGTTACCCATCCCGTGTTCGGAGCCGCCTCCGGAGGATTAGTCAAAAAAGGCGCACTTATTGAACCGGGAATGTGATCCTGGCCATATTCAAGCGCTGTTCTGACATCAATAATGACAAGGTTTTCCAGACCCGTGTTCGCTTCCAGCCAGTCCGTTGACACAATAGGGTCGATTGTGCGTTCCCCGGCCAATGTTTCACCCCCTAACGAAAGTGATACAAACACCATAAACGCCGACAAAACAAAAAGGACTTTCTCTTTCATTCTTCCGCCTCCCTTCTTTAGAACATGGTTGCTGATTGGCTGTTGTCCTTCCTCTTCGTACACGCTCCCGACAGAGCACAAATGCAACTGCCAGGAGAAGATCGGGCACATTTTGTTCGGTCGCTCCCTGCGGCCTCATGCTACATTTTTAGGACCGGTTTGATCACCCGGCCGTGCTCCATATCTTCCACCGCCTTGTTGATTTCATCAAAGGGATAGAATGTAATCAATTTGTCGAAGGGAAACCGCCCCTGGCTGTAAAGATCAAGAATTCCAGGAATGAACAGATCCGAGATGGAATCGCCTGCGAGGATCCCTCGAACCGTCCGCCCGTTCATGAGAAGGTCCATGTCGAGGCCGACCTCTGTTCCGGGTGGCACAACCCCCAGAAGTCCGCAAACCCCGAGGCGGGGCAAGACATCCACGGCCTGTCGCAGAACCTTGGGATTCCCGACACACTCCAGGCTGAATTCCACTCCGCCGCCGGTAATGTCCCGGATCGCCTCAATCGGATCAACCTCACCACCATGGACGGTGTGAGTGGCGCCGAATTCCTTTGCCCTCTCAAGGCGCTCTGGAATGACATCCACGGCGATAATCGTTGTGCAACCGCACACCACCGAAGCGAGCACAGCACTCATCCCAACCGGGCCCACACCGAACACGGCTATAGAAGCCCCGGGCCGGGGACGAAGGGTATTCATGACCGCACCCGCCCCGGTCCGGATGCCGCACCCCAGGGGACCGAGGATTTCAAGGGGAACGTCTTTTCTCACCTTTACGATGTTCCTTTCGTTGGCCAGCGAAAAGTCGGCTAGCGAAGACTGAGAAAAAAAGGACCCATAGATGACTTGATCACCCTTTCGCAAGGTCGTGGTCCCGTCCGGCCGAGCGCCGTTGAAATTGTAGAGGAAAAGATTGTCGCAGTAGGGCTCGTTACCCGATATGCACTGCGGGCAGGCTCCGCAGGAATTCCAGCTCAATGCCACATGATCGCCCGGTTTTACCTTGGTCACCCGGGACCCCACTTTTTCAACCACGCCCGCCCCTTCGTGTCCGAAGACAGCAGGGAAGGCGCGCTCCGGGGGGATCGGCAAATACTGCTCCCGGCCGGCCAGGTCCGTGTGGCATATTCCGGTGGCGGCGATGCGAACCATCACTTCGTCGTCATTGGGTTCGCTGATTTCAATTTGCTCAATCGAGAATTTTCCTGATCTCTCAAAAACAACCGCGGCCTTTGTTTCCATGTTCTCCTCCTCTCTCACCCCCCGGCAACAGGGGGCAGTATCAAGATCTCGTCTCCGTTTTCAAGAACTGTCTCCATTCTGTTCAGAAAGGCGATGTCTCGGCCGTTCACCATAAACCGTATGTGGGGAAGGACACTGCTGCTTTTGGGTTTGAACAGGTGAGATGCCAGTTCATCTCCCCATCTCTCCGCCAGCGTCGTAACAAGCTCTCCCAAGGTGCTCCCCTCGCGTGTAGAGAGTTCGATTTCTCCTTGGCCAAGAATCTTCTTTAACGTCAGAATCGTGCGGACTTTGACGGTAATCATCAAGCATCTTCTTTTTGCGGTTCACTACCAAAATGGTATTGATCGCCTAAATAAAACATCTCGATGCCCTGGAGACAGCAGCAGCTGTTGGTACGTGGGTCCTAACGTGGCAATGGCCAGTCGTGCCGATTCGAGATCAGTACACCTCGGCCTTAAGTGCCTTTCCATTATCACTTTTTGCCTATCCTGGCAACATTATTTCTGGGTTGTGGGCACGTGTCTTTGCGCAGATTAAGCAGCCCTTTCAGCTTCTCCCAAAAATTTCAGGGGAGATTCAGCCCTCAAACTCAGACTTTATGGAAGATAATACCTTGATTTTAATAACAATATTTTCCTGTTCCCGCCGGCATAGCGTATTGTGATAAAAAATGAGAAGTACCAAGAACATTGACCATCTATGGCTTGACAAAAATGCAAATCTATCCTATTGATTTCAGCGAATAACACAACTGTGCGCTTTTGCACCCGCGGCAAGAGTCCCTCCATCTTCCTTAGCAGACTGCGCAGGGCGTGCACACAGTGGATCGCAAAGGGTTTGGTGAAAACGGAAATTCACAGTTCCAGGACGCCTCATTGTATGACTATACGGGGAAACCATGGCAGATAACTTTTTATTGCGGGAACTGAGCCGTTATAATTTAGGCACCTTTGCAGATATCGTTTACAGAAATGCCATCCTCCATTCAGAGGATGAAGCCTTTGTGTGCGGCTCCCGGAGAATCACCTTTGCTCGGTTCAATGAAAGGGTGAATCGCCTGATCCATGCTCTCCGCTCATTAGGCGCCCAAAAGGGCGATGTCCTCGGCATTGTGGCATGGAATTGTTTGGAATACATCGAAGTTTACGGGGCTGCAATGAAGGGGGGGTTTGTTGCATCGCCCTTTAATCCCAGGCTCCACCCCGAAGAACTGGAATACCTCATCAACTACTCTGAAGCCAACACCCTTTTTGTCGGTCCTGACTTCGTTGAGGTCGTCAACCGCATACGAAACCGCCTTCCTCAGTTGAAGCGCTGCATTTCCTTGGAAGGTTCTCAACCCGAAATGCTCTCCTATCCCGATCTTCTCGCGAGCCATTCATCAGATGAGCCGGATGTGGATGTGCGGAAAGACGATCCACTGATCATTTTTTACACGAGCGGGACCACAGGGGTCCCTCGCGGCGCCCTTTATACCCATGGCCGCAAGCTGGACAACACCCGGATAAAAGCATTGGAGATGGGGACAAAGGCGGGAGACAGGCATCTCATGGTGTTGCCCTTCTTTCACATCGGGGGAGATAGCCATGTGTGGCCTTTTTTTCTTGTAGGGGGATGCAACATCATCATGACCCAAAGATCTTTTGATCCGGGGGCGGTGCTCCGGACCATTCATGAAGAAAAGGTGTCGGATATGCAAATTGTCCCCACCCAACTCAACGCTCTTCTCTCCAACCAAGATCTTGAAGCGTACAACGTGAGCAGTTTGCACAGAATCTATTACGCCGCTTCCCCCATGCCCTTGGAATTATTGAGACGGGCGATCAGCGTTTTCGGCCCCATTTTTGCGCAGGGGTACGGCCAGACCGAATCAGGCCCGCAAATCACTTCCCTTCCCGAGGAGGCTCACGAGGTTCTCCACAAGCCCCCGGAGGAACAAATGGTGCTGAGTTCATGCGGTCAGCCCAGCCTCGGTGTTCACGCCAGAGTGGTGGATGAAAATAACCATGATGTCGGCCCCGGGGTAGTCGGGGAGATTATCGCCCAGAGCGATTCTATCATGGTTGAATACTGGAACAGGCCCAAAGAGACTCGGGAGACCATTATCGATGGATGGCTTCACACCGGGGATCTGGCTTACTATGATGAAAAGGGATTTATTTACATCGTTGACAGGAAAAAAGACATGATCGTCACCGGGGGTGAAAATGTTTACTCACGGGAGGTCGAAGAGGTTCTTTACAAACACCCGGCGATTGCCGAAGTCGCTGTCATCGGTATCCCCGATCCGGCATGGGTGGAGCGGGTTCATGCGGTGGCCGTTTTGAAGGCGAATGCTGCTGCTACGGAAAGCGAAATCATTGGCTTTTGCAAAGAGCATTTGGCTTCCTACAAGGCACCCAAGTCGGTTGAATTTGTGGAGACACTGCCCAAGAATCCTCAAGGAAAAATTCTGAAAAAAGAAATCCGTGCTACATACTGGACGGATAAGTAGCTATTTTAAAGCGCGGCATGCAAGCTCAGGATATTCATCGCGGTCTTTACATCAGCGGTAAGGTAGGTTCCGTGCCGGAATAGTCATCAGGGAGAGACGACAGTGGAAACCGACCTGCGGGTTACATTACGCATTAACAGCCTCTCGCTCAGCTTTGGAGGTGTCACGGCCCTTGGGGACGTGAGCATGGACGTGAGGGAGAATGAGATCCTTGCCGTTATTGGACCCAATGGTGCCGGAAAGACCGCCCTTCTCAACTGCATCAACGGGTTTTACAAACCCCAAAAGGGCGAGATATCCTACAATGGAAAAAGGATCACCCGAATGCGTCCGGACAGGCTGGCCAAACTCGGTATTGCGAGAACTTTTCAGAATATCGAGCTCTACACCGGGCTGAGCACCCAGGACAACATTATGGCAGCCCGACACGCCCTCATGAAACAAAACTTCATCACCGGCAGCCTGTACTTTGGTTGGGCGCTTAAGGAGGAAATCGAACACCGCCGGGTTGTTGAGGAGATTATCGACTTTCTGGAAATCCAGCCCATTAGAAAGAAAGTTGTCGGCCTTCTCCCTTATGGACTGCGTAAGAGGGTGGAACTGGCAAGAGCCTTGGCCCTGGAGCCGAAAATCCTGCTCCTTGACGAGCCCATGGCCGGGATGAATTTGGAAGAAAAAGAGGATATCGCCCGGTTCGTTCTTGATGTTTTCGAGGGCCAGGGAGCCACCTATCCGGATACACCCGTTCTGAGGGACGGGATTCGGTGTATCGTCCTGGTGGAGCATGATATGGGCGTGGTCATGGACATTGCCGACAGGATTATCGTCCTGGATTTTGGGCGCAAAATTGCGGAGGGCACGCCCGCCGAAATCAGCACCAATCCGGAAGTGATTTCAGCATACCTGGGCAAAGGGGAGTAGAGCGGGTAAAGCAACATGCTGCAAGTAAACAACATTGAAGTGGTCTATATGAACGTCATCCAGGTGCTGAGAGGTGTTTCCCTGGAGGTCGTTGAGGGTGAGATTGTTGCGTTGCTGGGGGCTAATGGGGCAGGCAAAACAACAACGCTTAAGGCCATATCCGGAATGCTGAAAACGGAGGAAGGGGCCGTAACAGAGGGCGCTATCTATTTCGACGGCAAGAGGATAGATCGGTACGGCCCCCAAGATATTGCCGTGATGCGTATAAGCCAGGCCATGGAGGGGCGAAGGGTCCTTGAGCACCTCAGTGTGGAGGAAAACCTCCTGGTCGGGGCCTACTGCAGAAAAGACAGGGCAGCGGTCAGGAAGGACGTAGAAATGGTTCTTGGCTATTTCCCCAAAATAAAGAACCTCCGTCACCGAATGAGCGGCTACCTATCGGGCGGCGAACAGCAGATGTTGGTGATAGGGCGGGCACTCATGGCCGATCCCAGGCTTATGCTTCTGGACGAACCTTCCCTCGGCCTTGCCCCATTGCTTGTCCAGGACATCTATGAAATTATCGAAAGAATACGTGCGGACCGGAAGATGGCTATCCTTGTGGTAGAACAAAATGTCAGGGCTGCCCTCAGCATCGCCGATCATGGTCATGTGATGGAAAACGGCAGAATCGTTATGGGGGGTCCTGCGGACAAACTGAAGGATAATGAGGACGTTCGGGAATTTTACCTGGGACTGTCTGCAATCGGATCCAGAAAGAGCTATCGCGACGTGAAGCATTACAGGCGCAGGAAAAGGTGGCTTGAGTAGCAGAAAGGGAGCTGACGCCTTGATGGTGGATCAAGGAAGGGCGTGACGGCATGACGACTGGGATGGAGCACCTCAACAGAGAAAAGGGCGACACCTGGCCCAAGATACTCCAATACAACTATGAAAAATACGGCGGCACCCACAGGGCCATGCGGCATAAGCACTATGGGATTTGGAAGCCGTACACGTGGAAGGACTACTACCTCAGCGTGAAGTCTCTAGCACTGGGTTTGATCTCCTTGGGCATCGAACCAGGAGACAAAGTGGTCATTGTAGGGGATAATGCCCCGGAATGGTACTATGCCGAGCTGGCTGTCCAAGCGGACCACGGCGTCTCAGTGGGTGCCTATTCGGATCTGACCCCGACGGAAATCAAGTTCATTGCGGAGAGCTCAGAGGCCAGATTCGCCGTCGTACAGGACCAAGAGCAGGTTGACAAATTGCTCCAGGTCAAGAATGCACTACCTGGGCTGGAGAAGATTATTTACTACAATTACAAGGGGTTGGCTCACTACGAGGACTCTATCCTGGCCGGTTTCAAAGAGGTGCTGAATCTCGGTGAAAAATATGAAAAAGACCACCCGGGGGTCTTTGAGCGGAATGTGGAAAGCGGCAAAGCGGATGATGTCTGCGCCATTGTCTACACGTCCGGAACCACCGGTGAGGCACCCAAAGGAGCCGTCCACACCTTCGGAACGTTGAGGGCGGGCGCGGAATATCACCTCCGTCTCGACCCGTGGCATGACCAGGACAATATCGTGCCCTACCTGCCGCCTGTTTGGATAAACGAGCAGTGGCTTGCAATCGGCTGCCACCTTCTCTCGGCCAGCACGCTCAACTTTGCTGAAGGGCCTGAAACCCAGCAGCGGGATGCCAGAGAAACAGGGCCCAGCATTGTATTCCTCGGTGCGCGCCTTTGGGAAAGCCAGGCAGCTATGGTTCTGGCGCGGATTTACAGCGCCGGAGCCCTCAACCGGTTGTCCTTCCGCCTGCTCATGCCCGTCGGCAACCGGATGGCTGAGTCAGCGTATAATAACCACAAGCCGGGCCTTTTTCAGAGGGTTCTCTATTCTCTGGCTGACACCATCCTCTTTTCACACATCAAACGGAGCCTGGGGCTTCAAAACGCCAGGATTTGTTACACCACCGGGGCCATTCTCAGCCCGGACGCTCTAAAGTTCTACCACGCCCTAAATCTGCCCCTCAAGAACCTCTACGGCTCGACAGAGGGTGGAGTCCTTACCGGCGCAAAAAATGACGATATCCGCTTGGACACGGTCGGTCCCGCACATTCAGGTGCTGAAGTGAGCCTTACCGATCACGGAGAGATCATCTCTAGGCAGCCCGGCACCTTTGTCGGGTATTACAAGGATCCTGAGAAGACCGCCGAGGTCCTTAGGGACGGGTGGTTTTACAGCGGAGACAGCGGTTTTATCGGGAAAGACGGACACCTCGTCTTCCTGGACAGGTTAGGGAACTTGGTAGAGTTGAGGAATGGAGAGAGGCTTGTTCCCCAGCTCGTCGAAAGCCGGTTGAGGTTCAGCCCTTACATCAAAGACGCCTGGGTCTTTGCCGGACCGAACAGGGCTTATGCCTCGGCAGTTATCGTCATCAACTATGACAGTGTCAGCAGTTGGGCAGGCCAGAGAGGAATCGCCTATACAACCTTCGCCGAACTTGCCCAACTCCCGGAGGTTTATGACCTGGTAAAACAGGATATCGACAGGGTGAACGGGACCCTCCCCCCCGGCTCCAGGCTGAAAAAATATGTCAATCTCCATAAGGAATTCAACCCTGATGAGGGGGAGTTAACCAGTAACAGAAAGCTCAGGAGGATTTTTTTGGAAGAGCGGTACCGGCAAATTATCGATGCGATCTATAATGAAAAGACAGAGGTGCTCACAGAAGTTCGGGCCGGATCGCGTGAAGAACGGATGGGGGCGACCGAAGTGCCCATCCGCATCAAATCCGTTGAAGGGGACGCTTGATGACCTTCTTTCTACAACTCGTTGTAACGGGCCTAGCCCAAGGCATGGTTTACGCCCTGATCGCCATCGGCTTTGTGATCATCCTTAAATGTTCGGAGGTGTTCAACATTGCCCAAGGACACTTTGTTCTGATCGGTGGGTATCTCGGCTATACCTTTTTGGTAACCTTTGGCCTGCCCATATGGGCCGCCCTCGTACTGGCCATAGCCACGGCCATCGTCATGGGTTTAATCATAGAGCGCCTTATTCTGCGGCCTCTATTGGGTGAGCCGATCCTGGCCGTCATCATGGCGACCATAGCCCTTGCCACCATATTGGGAGGAATAGCAACCCTGCTGTGGGGCGGCGAATATAAAGCCTACCATGGATTACTGCCGACCATAAACCTCAAAGTTGGCGAGATATCGATACCCTCAGAGTCTTTGATTGGGCTCATCGTATCTCTTATCTGTGTGGCGCTCCTTATGTTTCTCTTTCGCTACACCAAGATCGGGCTGGCCATGAGAGCCACTGCCGAGGATTTGCAAGTGGTGCAGAGTGTGGGTATCAAAGCAACAACCGTATACGCCGTTTCTTGGATCATTGCTTGTGTCGTCGGTGTCATAGGCGGCATCCTTTTGGGAGGCGTATCCGGCGCGCATATTGAGCTCGCCAATATCGGCATCAAGGCATTCGCCGTAGTGCTGCTGGGAGGGGTAAACTCCATCGGCGGGGCCATTCTAGCCGGAATCATACTGGGAATGCTGGAAAACGTCGCTGCCGGGTACCTGGACCCCCTCCTCCCCGGAGGCGGACTGGCCCAGATATTCCCCTTTATTGTGATGATCATCGTGCTCATATTCAGGCCGCACGGGCTCTTTGGCCTGGTCAGGATAGAGAGGGTTTAACCCATGGGTGTAAGCACAGGAACCTTCCATGAAAATTATGCCCAGGACATGGCCATCTTTCCCACCAAGCTGCACTGGGGATTTCTATTGGCCTTCCTCATCCTTCTCTTTGCTTGCCCCCTCTATTCCAGCGATCGGATGCTGACCTTACTGACCATGATTGGGATTGCGGTTATCAGCGTCCACGGGCTCAATATTCTTACCGGATTTTGCGACCAAATCTCCATAGGGCATGCAGGCTTTATGGCAGCCGGCGGGTATACCTCGGCTGTTTTGTGCGCCAAAGTTGGGCTGCCGTTTTGGGTGACCCTGCCCTGTGGTGCCCTGGCCGCAGGGATAGTAGGCTTGTTCTTCGGCCTTCCGTCGCTAAAGATCAAGGGCTTCTACCTCATTATGGCGACCATCGCCGCACATTTTATCATCATCTGGATCATCATCCAGCTGCGCGGCATTACCGGGGGGGCTGACGGCTTAAGCGTGCCCAGCCCTGCGATAGGGGGCCTCAGCCTGAGTTCCAAGACCAACTATTTCTACCTGGTGACGATATTGGCCTGTTTGGCTACCCTCTTGGCCAAAAACATCGTGCGGACCAGGGCAGGTAGGGCCTTCATCGCCATTCGGGATAATGACCTGGCGGCCGAGGTCATGGGAATCAGTCTTTGGAGTTACAAGCTCCAGGCATTCTTTATCGGGTGTGTCTATGCCGGCGTGGCCGGAGCCTTGCTCATTCACTACTTTAGTTTTGCCAGTACGGATCAGTTTCCCTTTTTTGATTCGGTCTGGTATCTGGGGATGCTGATCGTAGGGGGTATGGGCAGCACAACAGGAGCTATCTTTGGCGCTGTCGCCCTCAGGCTGCTGGATGAACTGGTTACCATGGCGGGCCCGGTTCTGTCGGCAGCTGTTGCTCCCCAGGCGGCCGCCTCCCTGGCCCTCATCTCCCACGGATTCATCATCATCCTCTTCCTCATTTTTGAACCTCGGGGTCTTTATCACCGGTGGGAGATGATTAAAGCCTACTTTAGGCTCTGGCCTTACTCTCACGAAGTAGCGGAGTGAAAAAGGGGAAATAAACCATGGAAAGAGGAAGGAGGTGTAAACAAGGAGCGTTTAAAGACAGGTTGCTTGGACATGTAAACTAATCAGATGTTAGACCGGAAAGGAGGAATAACATGACTAAAATGAGATGGATGTTGGCCGTTGGCGCGGTTATCGTCATGGCGGCAACAGCACTACTGCCTGTGAGCGCCCATGCCGAGAAAGTACTCTATATCGGGGGCACCCAATCGCTCACCGGGCCTTTTGCCGAGGATTCGGCCGCAGTGCTGCAGGCCATTCAGGACTATGCCGTATATGTCAACAAAACCAAAAACCTGGCGCCTTGGCGCAATGAGAAATGGCCCGCTGACATAACTCTGGAGGTGATGTGGCGGGATGATGAACTCAAACCGTCCAAGGCGATTGTGATCTACGAGGAGTTGAAGGCTAAGGGGATGCTGGTCGCCAGGATATCGGGGTCGCCCATAGCCCTGGCGCTCAAAGACAGGTATTGGAAGGATCACATGGGGGCTACGAGTATGGCCACTGGAGCTTACTATCTGTCGCCGCCTCAAAGCTGCTTTACCTATTATCCTATTTATACCGACGCCTGTGCCGCCATTGCCGACTGGGTGAAAGACAACTGGAAGGAAAAGAGGAAACCCCGGGTTGCCTACTTGACCGCAGACAATGCCATGGGGAGGTCGATTGAAATCCCTGAGATGAAGGCCTATCTCGAGAAGATCGGCTATGAGTTTGTGGGTACTCAATATGTCCCCCTTGTGGTTACCTCGCCGCCGACCACCCAGCTTACCTGGCTCAAAGAAAAGGGCGTTGATCTTGCCCTGGGTGTTATGATCAATGCCGGCGCACAACCCACGGTAAAGGAGATGGTCAGGCTGGGGATGGGCCCCTATCAGGACTATAAGATGGTGTTCGGCACTGCCTCGCCGGGTCACGCGGCTTTACTCGCTGAGGGCATGGGTGACCTTGGCGACGGGTACGTCTGCGCTGGTAGCTTCCCCCCCATGGAAGACGTCTCCGTCCCGGGGGTAAAGTTTATCCACGAAATGCAAGAATTGGCTCACCCGGGCAGCTATAATGGGAATATCATGTATGAGGGAGGTTTCCTGGAGGGCATGATCCAGGTTGAGGCGTTGCGGCTGGCCATGGAAAAGGTGCCCTTTGAAAAGCTCACGCGGAAAGACGTGCTTGAACAGGGCTTTTACAGGATAAAAAATCTTGAAACCGGCGAGGTCAGCAGCACACCGATAACCTATGGTCCGGGCGAAATCGAGGGTGTTGATGAGGTGCGTGTCGACCAGGTGCAGAAGGGTAAGGTGGTACAAGTGGGTCTCTATCCATTGCGCAACATCTATACAAAAAAGTAGGCACGACTCAGTGTTATTCCAGGGGCTCTATTGAGTAATAGAGCCCCTGGACACCCTTATTAAAAAAGGACAGATTTTGCTCATATTATATTACCGTACTAAAACGCTCTAACAGTTGGGTAAACTAGAAAGGGTTCGTATCAGATGATTCTCACTCAAAAAGATTTAGCTATTTTAGATAAGTTTGCATTTGACGTACCGCCTGTAGGCGTGAAATTCTTCTTCCAACGGCCGGACACGGTTGAGCGACTTGATGAAAAGCTGGCCCTCTGCGAAATGCTCAAGCATGCGCAGGAGGGGAACGCCTTTTTCGCCGACGCAAAAAACCATGCCTGTGAGGCTGGTCTCTATGTGTTAGGCCAGGCAGATGCCCCAGGGCCTTTTATCAGTGGCACATACGGAGCCGGGTTACAGATCTTCGAGGACCCGCGTTCCGCAGGGAGATTGTACCACTATATCCCAAAGATAGAGAAAGAGGTGGTTAATTATGTTGCCTTTTCCCCGTTAGATAAGCTTCCCTTCGACCCGGATGTCCTGATCATCCTCGCCGAGACCAGCCAGACGGAAATTTT
>JARRRH010000011.1:0-13699 GCA_037380925.1 Deltaproteobacteria bacterium
CTTCTTGAAAGTCAAGAAATTTTTATTAAGATACCCCGACGATTACAAACACAAAATATCGAAAAAATAGGCAGAGGCCCGCTTACGTATAGCCCAAATAAGTCAGGATGTGTCTGGCTCAAGGTGCGAAGCTTATCCTAGGGGACAAACACCTCCTCGTCCCCCCCAGTACCTCATCGAAGGCTAGGGTAGCGCCTCAATGATCTTCCGGTATTCCTCCTCGGTGAAAGCTCGCATCGTCTCCATACGAACTGAGCCCTTGGACCCGATCGCCAGGGACAGCTTGGCTGCCGTTTCATCGTCAGGGGCCTCCCCAACGATCACCATGTCATACCGGCCCATCACCAAATAATTCTCTCTGAGGTTGCCTCCCAGCGCCTTAAAGGCTTTTCTTGCAGCCTCGAGTCGGGCTGGACTCTCCTTTATGTTCTCTATTCCTTTTTGGGTTAAACGCAGCAAGGTAATGAAAGTCGGCATAGCGCACCTCCCTCCTTGAAGAAACAGTTGCAGTTGTGACGCCTACAGAAATCAAGGGTACAAAATTCCTCTAAGCAAGATTACAAGGCGTAATTCACTGAACTCCCAACAGGAGAACCAGCTTCCTGCTAGGAGCGAGGTAGGCACATTTTGAGGATTTTTCCCATGATACCTCCTGAATGGAGGTTTGAGGTTCGGGGAAGAAACAACACCTTCAGAATAGGTAAACTGGATTGAATGTCAAGGAAAAATGTCCTAGTTTAACCCAAAATTAGTCATTCTCTCGGGCACTTTTCAGTGCATTTCTTACAAATTCCACAACAGTATCTTTAAGGAAGAAGGACGCGTATCTTTCTTTTGCCCTTCCTCCTAAGCCATCCAGACGGATTCAAGATAGGTGTACGAGAAATCGATCATCAATCGCGGTTGATCGTTTTCTAGATCCCATGACACAAAGCAAGTGAGCAAATCAGAGACAGCTTCTTCTCTCAAGCCCAGTTTCTCTGAAATCATCTCATTTGCCCTGCGCACCGTGTCGAGAATCAGCCTGTCAATTTTCATGGCCGTATTCATACTTTCCAAATGGGGTTCGCTTTGGAGCTGTTCGATGGCTTCTTCCCAGTGAATCCCGCGCACCTTACGGCGCAACACATAAGCGTTTCCTCTGTCCTGGATTGCAAGTAAAGGAGGATTGACTCTAAGCCTGGCGTTACTCGGCCTCACATCAGGTATCTCTGACCTAACCCGCTTCAACAGCTCTTCTCTCTCTTCTCAACCTCTGCCAACTGTCGAGTCTGCATTCGTTCGAAGATGAATGGCTTATTATCTATGGTGATTTCCTTAAGACGAGTGGGGTCAAATCCCAAGTCCATGAGATCACCAATGCTCAGCCTGTCGCTGGAGATCATTCCTCTTTCTTTCAACCAGGACTTAAGACTTGGCCTGCCGTAATTCGGCAGTGACTCAATGAAACGAGCGGGATGTTTCTTGAGCGTGTCAGGAAGTCGCGACCATGTTTCCTTATCACCTGCCACCGAAGGGCTCTTGCTGGTCAGCTCGGGAGGAGGATAGCTTCGTACAGGGAGTTCTGCTATCTCTGGATCCAATAAGATCTGTCCAAGGGATTCACCCCCTGTATATCCGAGGAGCGTTCCTATACGGCGCCTGAAGGAGACCAATTTCGTCACAAAACGGGTGAACAAGAACTGCATGAGAGGCGTTTGCTTTCCAGTTTCAATTTCTGTCTTAAAGTAGGTTAGAAGGGCATCATAAAGATCCTTGAACTCGCTAATGGTCCGTTGGACCGTCACCTCATTATCCCTCGCATCGATAGCTGCGCGCTTCCTTTTCAAATGGTATAGCATTTTCAAGACAAGCGCCCTGAGTTGCTTGCCTTGCCATCTCGGCGGAACATAGATCATGAAATGATTATCTCCATCTATAATTCCATCGCCTATGAATGCTTCAATAGGTTCCCACCCCTGCTTGGAATAGATACTGTAAGTCGGGTCCTCTTCCGGAATGATGTTGTCCAGTATTCCCACCGCAGATTTCTCGATCAGAAAATCCTTGAAATATTCCAGTATGCGGCTCCCCAAACCTTTTCTCCTAAATGGCCCTGCCACCTCAACGTAAACTAGGTAATAGCAAGGAATTGGTTTTTTCAGGTACAACATGTTGAGACGGCCGAGGTTCTCTCCTGTCTCTGCGTTAATCTCAAACATCTTGAAACCGTTACGCATCTCTTCCGCCTTGAAGCGGTCAATCCTGCTGCCGGACACTGTGGCGCTTACAAGATCCCATAAGTTACTGAACAGGTCTGACACGAGGGGCGTGTCTGGCGCTCTAAGGCGCATCCCCTCATCGATAAGTGCGATTATCCTCAGTCGCTCATTAAGGTTGATGGTTTTTACATCCACTCTGCCTGAGCTACTTGCAGCGAGGTTGGAAGAGACCTTTTCCCCTTTCATGTTCTCACAATCCTTTGTCAGCAATTATTTATCACAGAATGGCGCCCTCTTCTTTCAGCGTCTTGACCTGATCTGATCTATATCCCAATTCGGACAGGATTTCATTCGTATGCTCTCCCAGATGAGGAGCCCTGCGACGGTAGGAAGCCGGGGTTTCACTGAAATCCCATGGGAATCCTACCATCTTAATCTCACCCCAGTCTGGATGATCCACTTCGACAAAGTAATGGTTGGCCGTAGCCTGAGGGTCATTAGTTACTTCGGTAAGAGTCTGGACAGGAGTGAAAATACACCTCTCCGCCTTCATAATCTGCATCCATTCATCCCTCGGCTTGGTTGCGAACCTGGCATCCAGAATGGCAACGAGTTCTTTGGCGTTTTTCCCTCTCGCCTCAATGCTGTTGAATCTGGGATCATCTAAAAGCTGTTCCATTGAAAGAGCCTTGCACAGCTTGGGCCAGTACCTGTCTGGATCCAGGTGGGCAATGGCAATCCATTTGCCGTCCTTGCATTGGTAATGATTATAGGCAGGGTTCCCTGCCTCTGCTCGTATTTCCCGTGGAAACTCCTGACCGAGGATTGCCGGAGCTGCAAGGATGAAGGCCAGTGCGGCGATGACACTTCCCATAAGAGATGTGTCTACAAGTTGCCCTCTCCCTGTCTTTTCCCTGGCATAGAGTGCAGCAGTAATACCCCAAGCGCACATGAGTCCTCCAACCTCATCACCAATCCCCGGCAGGATCTGAGTCGGCGGCGCACCGCGCTCACCACAAGCCATCATGAGCCCTGAGCGAGCTATTCCTGTATAGTCAAAGGAGTGCTCGGAAGCGTCAGGCCCCTTGCGACCCCAGCCCGAGGCATGGGCGTAAATAAGTCTGGGATTCCTGGCAAGAAGTTCCTCCGGCCCAATACCCATTTTGGCGGGTGCACTGATGCTCATGTTATTGAGAAAAACGTCCGCCCTGTCGATTAATTTCAGGAAAACTTCCATTCCCTTATCGCTCTTGAGATCCAGAGCAATCCCCCGCTTATTTCGGTTGTTGTGCTCGAAATAGTAGTTTCGCCCTTTCAGCCCTGCCATAGCGCCGATGATTTTCATGAAGCCTCTCGCAGGGTCTCCAGAAAGGGCCTCCACTTTGATCACATCCGCGCCCAGATCACCCAGCCTCATTCCAGCCACCGGTCCTTGCTGGAACATAGAAATTTCTACTACTCTGACTCCATTTAAAGGTCCTGCCACTTTTCAGCCCCCCTTCTTAGTAATCCTTCCTGCACAACGTGCCTTTTAGGTCGTTCCGCGATAAAACAAAAAAAGCCACAGGCATTAAGCCCATGGCTTCCAAAATAGTTAAGGCCATGGGCAGATCCTGGGTCTGCCCATGGCCCCCATCTGAATGCTATTATTCTAGATGGAGAAGAGCAGACCCGCTCCTAAAGCAATAAAAGAAAAAACTCAAAATACGAATCTGCCTTCGTGTCTCCATCGACAAATGTTCCTCCAAATAACAACTTTTTAGATTGTTTCAGACCTTATGTCAAGATGAATTTTCATATCAGGTCAAAAATTTTTTCCTGTCAGCGGAGGCAAGCCCCCTGAACGTCGCTTGATTGCCTGGAAGATCTTGCCGTTCCTACCACAGCGACGCCACAGTATGAGGAGCCGGACGCGTTAGGATGTATTATTGAGCACTAGAGGATGAACAGAGAGAATAAAGCATGCTGAGGGATTATGAAATTCTGCCTGCCAAGTCTTATGTCGACTGCGGAAGCAAATCGAACCAGTTCCTGTCCGCCAAAACCACCGAAGTTTCTATTTGGCGCTGTGCAATGGACCAGTATTTCTTGAGTAAAGGATCCCTCTCCTCCTGGGAAACCAGTTTGAAGCCCCGCTTTTCATAAAAACGAATAGCCCAGGCTGCATTTGCCCAGGTGCCGATTAGAATCGGACGAGCTGTCTGTTTAACTAAAAATGACAGTAACTTGCTTCCAACACCCTGTTCCTGAGCCGTCATCCGGACATAAGAGTGCCTGATTAAAGTGACATCCCTAACATGCTGGATGCCCATCACGCCTGTCAACTCCCCGTTTCTCTCATATCCCCAGAACACCACACCGTTCTCAATCTCATGTTCCAGCTCTTCCCGAGCCATGTAAGGCTCTTTCCAGCAGTCTTCGTGGATAATTCCCTTATACTTTTGTGCTGCCTCGTTGATAATCGAATGAATGGTCTCAAAATCCGCAGGACCACATTTACGTATCATCTCCTTGCCCCCGACCAAAAAGATACATAACCAGTCTGCATGTTGAAGAGCAAGCCAGCCCTGTCCAAAAACGGTTTCGCGATGTTGCAGGGGTATGAGGGTCTCTTTTCAAAAACGAGGGTGAGCGGGCAAAGACTCTGCAGAAAGGTGCCCCCGAGGCGGGCGGAGACCATCATCAATCCATTCCATGGAAGGCTTTTCAAGGCCGTTTCCGCAGGAGGCCTTCCGCCCGCCTAACGCATCGCCTTACGCTGTGTGCCGGGCACCGGCCTTCTCGTTTTTGAAAAGAGACCCCCATGCCCCTGCCTTGGCGATGCAAAAAAAGGGACCTGTATTGCAAGTAAAATCACCCATTATGTAAAAACAAATACTCATGCAACTAAAAAGCTCATTTAAAACTTATTTTGGATACCAGTGAGAGCAAGCATACATCGAAATTCGTCCCGTTCCAATAGCAGAGACTCTAAAGGACCTCAAAAGCAAAGACCGGCTGTGTGCTCCAAGGATGGACTTAACAGCTTAAAGAGTGGTTCAACGATTTCATTAAATTCATAATTTACAGTGAGTTACCCAGCGCTCAAGTACTAAGACCTGCCCTTAATATCCATTTAATTCGTCCTCAATACTTAAGAGCCTTTAAGGCGTCCCCCCATTCCGTTCCGAGCCGACCACTGATTCCAGATCTCATGAAAGGAGAAAGCACGGATAACTGAACTTACCGAAACCGGGAGAATCCGTCTTGCCGGGCCGGACACAAAAGAGCAAGGAAAAGTAGGCATTTTCGGCTTGACGCGCCCTAACATTTCAGCTATTTATATCTCATCATCATGAAGGTTTCCCGATGCCTTTGACCTTCATGATGTCTTCGGCATGCCCCCACGGTGAGAACTGTGGGGGCTTTGTCTTTGGGGTGCTGCGATCAGCGCACCGGGAGCGCAACGGAACGCCTTTTAGAACGCAAGTCATTACCCTTTTTCAGCTATAGACAAATTATTGTATACTGAAATTTCCCAGCAGCCGCTTTGTGCAAGAATGGCAAATGTAAGCTTGAAAAGGTTGGGAGTAAGGCATCATAGCAGCAGTTCATTCACCCGAGAAACAAAAGATTAGAAATGGTATTTGAAAGCATATTGGTCGGAGAAAATCAGGTCTCTTTACATTCTTAGTGCGAGGACAAGCGGACGGACTTAGAATTCTTCAGATCTCGATGAGTTTCTTTTCCAGGGCGATTTTTGTAAGTTTCGCTATTGAATTCGTATTTAGCTTCTCCATGATATTGTACTTGTGGCTTTCGACGGTCTTTGGGCTGATACCAAGCTGATCGGCGATCGCTTTGCTGCCTAAACCGTCAGCCAGCAGGACAAACACCTCCTTTTCACGAGCACTCAATTTGGCGACACTGTCCTTTGCCTCCTCCTTTTTCCATTGCCCCTGCTCCAATTCCTTCATACGGTCTTGCAAAACATCCCGGACGCTGGCACTGTAAAACACCGCCCCTGCCCTGATCGTCTTAAGGGCCAGCAGCAGTTCTGAGAACGGCTCCCCCTTAAGCACGTAGCCCGATACACCGTCCCCAAAAAGAGAGGCGATATTTTCCTTTAAAGCGGAAATACTGTAAACGAGAACCTTGGTCTTGCCGTTCCATTCTTTAAGCCGGCGGGCAACCTCCACGCCGTCCATCTGGGGCATCAAAATATCGAGAATCACGATATCGGGATTCTGGCATTTGATCATGGACAGGGCCTGCTGGCCGTCCTTTGCGGATCCGACAACCTCGAAATCCGGATCATCATTAAGCAGTCTCTTGATCCCTTCGACGACTACCTCGTGGTCATCCGCTATCAGCACGCTGGTTTTTTCGGTCATCCTTCCAGCTTATCGGGTTTCAGGCTTTTTCAGTCTTATTGTTTCTACCCACTGGGTATCTCCACGAAGATTTGAGTGCCTTTTCCGGGCGTGGATTCGACGCGAAATTGACCTCCGACCTGAGATACCCTTTCCCTCATGATGGTAAGTCCGAGCGGGCCTCCTCTCGTCGCTGTTTTTTTGGACACGGAATCATAATCAAAACCGGCCCCGTAGTCCTCTATGGTCAATAAAAGCAGGCGGTCTCTTTCTATCAGGTTAATGAAGATTTCCTCCGCTTGGGCGTATTTGACGGCATTTGTCAGCCCCTCCTGAATAACCCGGTATATAACCAGATCCTTTCCGTCTTCACCGAGATCTTGGGGGACATTTTTCGTGAAAAAGTGAACTTGAATATCATAGCCTCTTTTGATGTTCTCCATCAATTCTCTGATGGCCGGAATCAGGCCGTACCGCTCCAGGGTCTCCGATCGTAGATTGCGGGAAATGTTCCTGACCTGCTTCACCGCTTCCCCTAACATCTCCTGGATGGCGGTTACCTGCTCCTGAAGGCCGAAGCCGTCTTCGTATCCGACTGTCTTTAATTTTTCCATATGCAGGATGACTCCCGCCATGATCTGGCCGATCTCCTCGTGCAGAGCACTGCCGACTTCACGGCGCTCCTTTTCCACCAGATCTACGAGCCGCCGGGAGAGGTAGTCTCTTTGATTATAGGCTCTTATAAGCTTTTCTCCCTGGAGCTTCAAATCAGCCCCGTATGCTTTACGCTTTTCGATTTCCAATTGCAGCTCTTTGTTCGTTCTTTCCAGCTCGGTGGTTCGTTCCTTAATCCGCAGTTCCAGTTCATCACGGGATCTGCGCAGTTCCTCCTCCATCCCCTTTCGCTCGGTGATGTCAAAGAACGACCCCTGCACAGCCACAACATCATCTCCTTCAAGCAGGGCGCGAGTAAATGTTTGCATCCAGATAATGCGGCCATTCTTATGCCGAATCCTATATTCGTTGCTGATTATCCCCTTTTCTGAGAAAACAAGCCTGAGGTTCTTCAATGCTGAGTTGTAATCTTCTTCATAAATGAATTCCTGCATGTTATGACCAATTATTTCGGACGGTTCATATCCGATCATGCGCGTTGCGGAGGGAGTGATAAACAAAAGTGTTCCGGTCCGGTCAACAATGAAGACAACATCGCTCATGTTCTCCACAATCGTACGGTACTTCTTTTCGCTTGCTGCCAGTGCCCCCTCGGCTCGCTTTTTGTCTGTCACGTCTCTTATGACACCTACAGTCCCTACAATCCGACCATTCTCGACCACAGGGCCGTGCTTCAGCTGTATGAAAATGAGGCCTCCATCTCTTCTCATTATAGAAAATTCAAGGACCTCAGAATAGGATTCCTCCTCAACCGCTTTTTTGAACTTATCCGAAATTTCACTTCTAAACTCCGGAGATACAAATTCACTGAAATGCTTGCCTATCATCTTCTCCGCACCCCCAAGACCATGCATCTCCGCAAGCGGCTCGTTCACAAAGGTTATCACGCCTCTTTGATCGGTCATGAAGATGCCGTCTCTTATTTCGTTCAATATCTCAGTTACTTTTGCAATTCCTGTCATCTCTGCCCGGCCCTGACGTTCGTTTATCTATAAGATGGAAGTGTCCAAGGCGTGCCTAAGGCAAAAGGTCTCTATTTCTGCAGGAAAAACGCTTAAATTGTTGAAAATTGTGTGGTGCTCTCTGATAGGTGGCCCGTTCTTATGGCTTTTCGTCGCCGCCTTACGATGGGTTTCGCTTTTCCAGCATGGGATCTGAGACTTCCCGACAGGACGGAAACCGCCCCATCAGGAGCTAGGCTTGCCCATTTTGGGGGGTTTCTCCATGGGGGACCTCCTGAATGGAGGTTAAAGGTTGAGGAAGAAACAACACTTTCAGAATAGCCAAGATGGGTTGAATGTCAAGGAAAACTGCCTCTCTAGGATCTGCTAAATCCGGGTTATCTCAGATATTGGGTCAAGCCAAATCCAGCAGTCTAAAAGATATTAAAAATTCATTCCTGTCCAAAAGCGGTTCGCGATGTTGCAGGGGTATGGGGGCCTCTTTTCAAAAACGAGGGGCACCGGGCAAAGGCTCTGCAGAAAGGTGCCCCTTAGGCGGGCGGAGACCCTCATCAATCCATTCCATGGAAGGTTTTTCATGGCCATTTCCGCAGGAGGCCTTCCGCCCGCCTAACGCATGCCCTTACGCTGTGTGCCGGGCACCGGCCTTCTCGTTTTTGAAAAGAGACCCCCATGCCCCTGCCTTGGCGATGCAAAAAAAGGAACCTGTATTGCAATTAAATGGTCATATCTTACACTTCTCAGCACTTCTCTTACACTCATAATTGCCACGTTCAGGTTCCCTGTTTTTTACAGCGAACACGGAGCTTGTGCTTTCGGCTTTTTTTGCTAAAATTCTCTGAAATGACAAATCGTCCATTGAGATGCCTTTGCATAAGGGGAAACAGAAGTTCAGGATCTCTGAGAGGAGAAGGTCGGACATCCGAAACCAAAATTCCTGAAAAGCGTCTGAGACATGATTCAACAGCATAAAATAAGAGCGATCATTCACTTAGACATGGATGCCTTTTACCCCGCCGTCGAAGTGCTGGATAACCCTGAACTCAAGGGAAAGCCGGTTATTGTGGGCGGCAGCCAACAAAGGGGTGTGGTTTCGTCAGCATCTTATGAAGCCCGAAAATATGGTGTGCATTCTGCACAGCCTAT
Source organism: Deltaproteobacteria bacterium (assembly GCA_037380925.1). Classification (GTDB taxonomy): domain Bacteria; phylum Desulfobacterota; class DSM-4660; order Desulfatiglandales; family HGW-15; genus JARRRH01. Next base: position 9,337 of record JARRRH010000011.1, read on the forward strand.
TGCAAAAGCCATGCGTTTATGCCCGCATGGGGTATTTCTGCCGGTCAGGATGTCAAGATACCGGGAAGTCTCTAATCAGGTATTTGAGATTTTCCACCGTTTCACCCCGCTGGTTGAACCGCTTTCCATTGACGAGGCGTTTCTTGATGTCACCGGGTCCATCCGCCTTTTTGGCCGGCCCGAGGATATTGCAAGGACCATCAAGAAGACCGTTTCAAGGGAGACCGGACTGACTGTCTCTGCGGGAATCGCACCGTCCAAGTTTGTAGCGAAAATAGCCTCGGACATGGACAAACCAGACGGGCTCACAGTGGTACCTGCTGAGCGTGTTAGGGAGTTTCTGGACCCCCTTCCCGTGAGTAAGATGTGGGGCGTCGGGAAAGTCACTCACGAGGCTCTTCTGCAGTTGAACATCCGCACCTTTCACGACCTAAGGCATTCCCCGGTGGAAATTTTAGAAAGGAAATTTGGCAAACATGGCGAAAAAATGCATTTGCTGTCCATGGGAATAGACGAGAGAGAAGTAGCGCCTGATCATGAGACGAAGTCCATAGGCCACGAGGAAACGTTTCCCGAGGATATACTCGACCAGGCTTTGGCAAAGAAGGAGCTTCTGGCTCTGGCTATCAAGGTCGCCCGGCGCCTGCGGCGGGAATGGTTCCAGGGGAAAACCATTACCTTGAAAGCAAAGTACAGCGATTTCGTGCAAATAACTAGATCCACAACGCTGCCCGCTCCAATAGATGACGCCCCGGAGATATATTCTCACGTTTGTAGTCTCTTGGATAAGACGGAGGTTGGCAAGAGACCCGTCCGTCTGCTGGGCATTTCCTTGTCGCAACTCAAGAATACGGAAATGGAAAATCAGCTTTCTCTTTTTCTCGAGCAGAGGCATTCTGAAAAAAGAAGGGAATTGAATGCTGCCTTGGACTCGATTTCTGAGAAGTTCGGTGACAAGAGCGTCCGTCCGGGCACATTGCTGACCAAGTAGCGACAGAATCCTGGGAGTCTGAGGTCAACAGTGGGATTTGTGACTTCTTAACGTCTTTAGTTTTGATTGGAGCTGAAAAAAATCGTTTGCTAAAAATATTATTGAGTTTGGAATCCCAAAGAAAAAGGCAGGGCCAAGCAAATGACCCTGCCTTCCCATGACCTCTGTTTGTCTTAGTATACGTCGCTTTCCGATGGGATTGGAGCATCCATCCAGAGAACCAACTTCCACTTTCCTTCAGATTTCACAAAAGTCCCGGCAGCCTTTCGATATTCCTCTTTCCCAGCACCGCTATTTTTATTCATCACCAAATGGCTCATGTGACCCCATACTAAACCCGTGTTGCCGATTACGCGATATTGGGGATTGTACCACCTAATTCGGATAATATGAGTCTGAAACCAATTGGACCAGAACTGTACCCCTTGCGGACTTTTTATGACAGGAGTGGGAAAGGCTTTGGTGGCTGATAGCCATATTCCACCGTCTTCTGGCCAAAGGCCAAAGATGCCCTCCACATCTCCAGTGTTCCACACCTGAAACACCCTATCGCCAGCCGCCTTAAGATCAGCAAGGTCGTCAGCTGATGCTGCTTGAGGTAAAAAAATAAGAGCTCCCAATACTATTAATGAAATCATCCATCGAGTTTTCATAACTATCTCCTCTCGCATGATTAGAGGTTAAAACAATCTGCTCAGACTAAATGACTCCCGGTCCTATTTGAATCTTGTTCAGGTGTCGGTACAGAGAGCTGCAACGTCAAATCTAATAGGAGAGCGAATAATCTTTCTTACAGGTTCATCGTTTCAGGAGGAAGGCATGATTAGGAATGCTCATCCGGACTCCCAACAGAACAAACGTTCCGTCAGGAGCTAAGTCAGCCCATTTTAAGGTGTGTCTCCATGAACGTTTAGTGACCTGCCTGAATTCCGAAAAAATATCGGGCAGCAAGACCAACCAGATATGTTGCCGTGCATGTTCCTGTGATTACGACTATATTGTGAATTACTTTTGCAGATATTTTTTTGCCGGACAAGACCCCAATAAAAAGTCCTGCAATCGATACGATAATAAGGGCAAAAATAAAGGCAAAAATTGCCGGGATAATTGGGTCTGAATCCCACACCACTCCAACGAAGAAGGGAATTAAAATAGGCAAGGTTCCCATAACGAAAAAAGTGCTCGTCGTCACGACAGCCTCTTTCGGCACAACGGCTTCTCCGCTAGATTTGATCGCTTTGAGGAACTTGGACAAAATACCTACGTCATCCCCTATAGCATCCATCATGTTTTTTGCAGCTTCGCCACTGATTCCCTCTTCTACGAGAACATTTTCAAGCTCCTCCCTCAACACACTGGGATGGACTTCTTTCTTCACGCTCAGCTCACTAATTCTTCCCTCGTGCAAATCATAGTGCCCTTTCGCTGAAATATAGGAGATTGACATGATTGCAATCATTCCCCCGATCGTAGCGATCAACCCTGTCATCCCTATAATCAGCGTCGTTGTATGCACTGCCAGCAGGCCGATAACCAGTCCCACCGTCTCTAGAACACCGGCAGACATCCCGTGTATCGCTTCCTTGGCCTTTAAAATATACGATTCTTTTTCAGCGATCTGTTCCATCATTTGCCATTCATGACCAATCTCCTGCCTGATCACATTCGTGATCATCTTGCTGATCTTTTCTTCATCCTTAAAACCTTCAAGCAATTTTGAATACTCTAAAATGGCATGTCGCTCCTGGTGCTCCATATAATGAACGAATATTGTAAACGGGAGAATAAGCGCGAGCGTCTTCATTAACACTATCTCGAATTTAAGAAACATCGAAACATCAAACGAGACGTCGTAGACCTCTTTGGCTATGTTGCGCCAGACATTTGAATGGCCCAGCTCAATTTTACCTAACTCAATGATGGATTCTCTCCGTGCATCATCCCTATATCTTTCAGCAAGAAAGCCATACAGCCTGCTGGCAATTATTTCCGATTTCCAAAATGTTCGTAGCAACTTTACTGAATCGTCTGCTTTCATCGCTTTGACTTCCTTAATGAAAAAATGGGGGGGCTCATATGGGACCCCGGGTTACGGACGTCGCTTTGTCAACCACATCAAAGTATTTTATATCGATGTCGCTAAAGGCCTTGTTGGCCTTCATATCAGCGATGATTGGGCCTTCGAGGTACGATTTGAGAGAGCCCTCGTCCTCGAACAGGTAGATACCCGCGCCTTCGCCGCGTTGTTCGTCCATACCAAAGATCTTCCACTTCAGCCCCGGCACCTCTGCAATATAACCCGCAGCTGTCTCAAACTGCTTCGCCAGCTCCGCAGTGGATACGCTAAACCGCAAATTGATTTGCAGAATCTTCTTGGACATATCCCATCCTCCTTTCGTAAAAGTTTGCCCTGGACCACTTTATCATTACGGAAATGGTGACGCTCGATGAGAAGACTTCCCTTGCCGTAGTCTCCTCTACCTCGCTCGGATGCTCGGTCTTGCCATGGGGATGGACCCCAAGGAACTCGGTCTCAACATGGACATGGCCAAAGCCAAAGAGGCTTTGGCCAAATATTCCGCAGAGGAGTACAGAAGGCGAAGGAAAGCCAGCAAAGAACAAGGCAGGGCTGAAAGGGCACCAATATACTTCACGTGCCTAAGTCATTTTTACGTATGGCTTGCGTGAAATACCGATCGTATAGGATTCAAACTTATCGATAAGCGCCTTGCACTCAGGATCTTGCTCATTGGCAGGCATGACCTTCTCGAAAGTCTCCCTGTCAGCAAAGTCCATGGTTTTGATGAAAGCGTTTTCACCGATGGCCTGCCACACGTCGTAGGCCAGGCACCCGTGGGCCTCCCACCATGGTTTCGTGCCCGACTTGACGAAATCAATGAATTCCTTCTGGTCTTTTTCTGCAACGTCGAAAGAAAAAACGACTTTGACCATGATTCGGCTCCTTTCTGATCGCCTGAGGTTGAAAAACTAAGAATCGTCTTAACGGCACTAGTATTTAGTTGCAAAAGTTCCCGCTATGTCATTTCGACCGAAGGGAGAAATCTTTTCAAGTGTTATCGAACATTTCTCAGTCACTTCGTTCCTTCGAAATGACACGGTTATTAATGCAACTAAGTACCAGCAAAATATCTTTGTCCGTTCATAATGTCAAGCCCTTTGTCTCACCTGAACACCTTGATAATTCAAGCTTTCTTCTCCCCCACGCGCCCTTCAGGCCGCCTCGTGATTGAGGGATTCTTCCCTTATTGAACGAAGTTCCAAATATAGGCGATCTAAAAACCACCGAGCGCTGTTGTAAGTTCTCTCGGCTCAAGTGAACGGGTACAAGACCGGGGACGTCGTCGAGATACG
>JARRRH010000012.1:0-15597 GCA_037380925.1 Deltaproteobacteria bacterium
CAAAAACGGTTTGGCGATGTTGCAGGGGTATGGGGGTCTGACCCCCATGCCCCTGCCTTGGCGATGCAGAAAAAAGGAACCTGTATTGCGAGTAAAATCACCCATTGTGTAAAAAGAAACAATTATGCAACTAAAAAGCTCATTTCAAAGTTATTTTGCACACCAGTGAGGCAACAACTAAATTTTATTCGAATATCATTTAAAGGAAAATAGATCGTGGGTAGTTGTCGGCTTATCCTGGACCCCGGTGTCTGCGGTTTTAAGTGTGAAATAGAAGCGAGAGAAGCGGGGAAACGTCGGGTACAAATTCTGATCACAAGTGAATGCAATCAGATATCAAGGTTGAACGAAATGTTGGACATTTTGGATCTGCATGAGATATTCATCACACCAAACAAAAACAGGGTCTTTCTCCTGTCCGAGAAGGCTGGGTGCCATGCAAGTTGCCCCATTCCCATAGGGGTTCTAAAGTGTGCGGAGGTCGCATTGGGTGTGGCCTTACCTAGGGGCGTGGCATTTCATTTCGATCCTTGTTCTCATTCGTAACTCGTCACAGAGCACAACCACGGCATTCGAAAGGAGAGGAATCATGGGAGAGGTCCGAATTCAAGAGGAGATCTTTCAAGCTTTCCCCACTTTTCGGCGGGGGATTGTTTTCGCCTCAAGCATCCAAAATGAAGGTCCCTCTGAGGAGCTGGAGTCCATGCTGAGGGAGGCCGTGGCCAAAGCGGCCGAAAGACCGATTGACCTGAAGTCGGACCCGCGAATGCTGGCATGGGCCGAGGCCCATCGTCAGTTCGGCTCAAATCCGAATAAATATCCTCCGGCGCATGCTGCGCTCCTCAAACGGGTCCAGAAGGGCGGCGTGCGGATTCCTTTGATCAACAAGGTCGTCGCTATTATGAACTACAATTCCATCGTGGACGCGATCCCCGTGGGCGGGGACGATGTGGACCGGGCGGGCAAATCCCTGGTGTTGCGCTATGCCTCCGGCGAAGAGGTCTTTTCACCCCTCGGTGCCCCTGATAACAAAGAACAAGCTCAGGCCGGGGAAGTGATTTACGTGGTAGAAGATACTGGAGTAGTGATGTGTCGGAGATGGAACTGGCGAAACGGTCATGCCACGCGTATCACTGAAGAGACCACAAGAATCGTCATGAACATCGACGGCATGGGGGAAGGCAGTGAGCAGAGGACCCTCGTCACGCGGGACAGGGTGGCGAAGATGCTTAAGGATTATTGTGGGGCGGAAACAGTGGCCGATTTGCTCACCCCTTCTCAGCCTTCCCTGACATTCCTGTTCTAGAGCGACGGCGTCAGATATCAAAAAAGCTCCTTTCGCCTCAAACCAGCGAGGCTTCCGCCAGGGATAGCCATTCCCCGAAAAGCGATATCTATAGCGTTCTGCGGAGGCGGACTGATCTTTGAGGGTCTGAGAGAGTTTTGACTTGGTCGGAACGAGATATTCTGCCAGGGCTTTTGAGGTGCAGCCCTCAAAGATCAGCCCGCTCCAATGTCGGGTGTAATTCTTTGGAGATATCGCCTTTCGGGGAACAGCTATCCCCGCGCGCCAAAAATTCGACACTAACCTGCCTCAGGCGGGTGAATAAGAAGATTTCGGACTATGTAGACATCCGGCTCTGCCTTTCAGGCAGCAGGGCGATGAGCCCGATGGTGAGCAAGGGCCCGGCTGCGAGACAGGAAAGGACCGGCCGGATGGAGAACTGATCCGCTGCCATACCTGTCAAGGGCGTCATCATACCGCCGGTGCCGAATGCGAGGCCCATCATCAAACTGGACACCATGGATCTTCCCCTAGGCGCCAATTCTTGAGCCATGGACACACCCAGCGGGAGCGTGGCCAGAATAAAAAACCCGGCCAGAAAAGCGTTCACATAGACCCATTGGCCCGGCAAAAGAAGCAGAAGAACAAGACTCGGCGTGGCCAGGCCATGGGCTGCAAAAAAGATCGGTTTGTACCCAAGCCTGTCCGAAAGATGGCCTGCAATCAGTCCGCTCAAAGCACCTGCCACGGTAAATAGGGCGATTATGGCTCCAATCGATACCAGAGAATATCCTTCCCGGGCGTAATACACGGGCAGAAAGGTTAAAAAAGACTGGCTCACAAAAGATCGGAGGACCATGACGACCCAGATGAGGGCGACCGCTTTCCACACCTTCCCCAGAGCTTCCCGAATAGAACTGACAAAACCTAAGCGCCCAAGGCCTTCTCCAGCGGGAACGGGGATGACTTTGTAAAGGAAGAGGACCAAGATCAGACCCAGGATCATGCTCCATGGAGAGGCTTCGAGTCCGAAGGTCTGCACGAAATAGGCAATAAAGAGAGGCCCCACGCCGAAGGCGAGGGTGCCTCCCATGTTGAATATAGACATGGAAAAGCCCAAGTGGGGGCCTGCGTAAGTCGAGACCATCCCGGCAGAAGTGGGATGGAACATGGCTGTTCCGATGGATCCCTCGGATATGAAGAAAAGCAATGAAATAAAGGAGGGGGCCACACCCACAAGGGGGATGAACATCGCAGCCAGAAGGGGGCCACCGAGCACAAAGAGGCGGGTGCGATAATGATCGGCAATGTATCCGGCAGAGGGCTGGATGATAAAGGCGAAAAAGCGGCTGATGCCTGCGATCAACCCGACCTGGATCAACGTGAGGGAAAGCTTTTTCACAAATAGGGGCAGCAAAGGGTTGATAAAAGAGGCGTAGAAATCGCCCGTAAAATGAACGAGGGCAAGGGCGACGATTATTTTGGTATGCGCTTTTCTTGTCTCGACCACGGTGCTAGCCTTTTAAGAATCCTTTCGAATCGGGTACTCCGGTCTTCCACCCGGGTTGACGAGCCCTTTTGATGCTTCCACATCTCGAAGGCAGGCCCGAAACCGCGGTGAAGGAGGGTTAGTCCATAAACCCAACGGCCGAGCCTGTCAAGATGAGAGTCGTGCACCGAGTCCATATGAAGAAATCCCCTTTGATGCATATCATATGGATAAAATTAAGAATTGACAGAAGAAGGCCCTTCAACTATATTCCCGACAAGCCGTGTATGCGGGGTAGAAAGCGTTGGTGTTATCCTTTGCGGGAACCGGGTTTTTGAAACGAATATACGAGGTTTTGAGATCGTGAAGATCATCATCGGATCGGATCATGCGGGGTTTGAACTGAAAGAGACCTGTAAGTCTTTCCTGGAAGATTCAGGAGAACATGGGCTCATGGACGTGGGAGTCTTCAGCAGGGCTTCATCCGACTATCCGCAGATAGCCCACAAGGTGGCCCGGGCTGTGGCCGAAGGGGGCTATGACCGAGGGATTTTGATTTGCGGTTCCGGAATCGGTATGTCCATTGTGGCCAACCGATACAGAGGAGTGCGAGCCGCCCTTTGCCATAACCTCTACGCGGCGCGGATGAGCCGATTGCACAATGATGCCAATGTGTTGACCATGGGTGAAAGGGTGTTGGGTGTGGACTTGGCGCTCGGCATCCTGGATGTTTTTATGAAGACCGCATTTGAGGGCGGTCGACATCAGGCCAGAGTGGACCAAATCGACGAGAGGGGAGGCGAGCTTTTTGAGCCCAGAGATACTTGAGACCGTGGACCCTGAAGTGGCCGAAGCCATTAAGGCAGAAATGGACCGGGAGAAAAATACACTGGTTATGATCGCCTCGGAAAACTACGCCTCCCCTGCAGTGATCGAGGCACAGGCCAATGTGATGACCAATAAATATGCGGAGGGCTACCCCAAGAAAAGGTATTACGGCGGCTGTGAGAACGTGGACGTGGTGGAGTGGTTGGCGATTGAACGGGTAAAAAGTCTCTTCAGGGCGGAATACGCGAACGTCCAGCCCCATTCCGGGTCACAGGCCAACATGGCCGTGTATTTTTCTTTCTTGAAGCCTGGAGATACCATACTGGGGATGGATTTATCCCACGGGGGACATTTGACCCATGGGAGCGCGGTCAATTTTTCGGGCTCTTTTTACAGGGCGAGATTCTACGGGGTTGAACCGAAAAAGGGAACCATTGACTACGATCAAGTCGAGAAACTGTCCCGAAAGCACAAACCGAAGTTGATCATCGCAGGGGCCAGCGCCTATCCCAGAGTGATTGATTTCCAGAAGTTCCGCGATATCGCGCGGGGGGTTGGGGCTTACCTCATGGCGGATATAGCCCATATTGCCGGACTGGTGGCGGCGGAACTGCATCCAACGCCGGTGGGCGTGGCGGATTTTGTTACGTCCACAACCCACAAGACGCTCAGAGGACCGCGAGGCGGGCTCATCCTGTCACAGGAACAATACGGGCCCGCACTGGACAAGGGGGTGTTCCCCGGTATCCAGGGGGGGCCGCTCATGCATATTATTGCCGCGAAAGCGGTTGCTTTCGGCGAGGCACTGACGCCCCCATTCAAAGACTACCAGCAGCAGGTTATCAAGAATGCCCGGGCACTGGCTGATTCCTTGGCCCGTTTCGGTTTCGATCTGGTTTCGGGAGGTACGGACAACCATTTGGTGCTCATGGATTTGACCGCAAGGAACATGAGCGGAGCGGATGCTGAAAGGGCACTGGGCAATGCCGGCATTGTGACAAATAAAAACGTTATCCCTTTCGACAAGAGAGGGCCCAAGGTGACGAGCGGCATTCGGCTTGGGACCCCCGCCTTGACGACCCGGGGAATGAAAGAGCCCGAGATGGCTGTCATAGCCCATCTCGTCCACCAGGTTCTCTCCAATGGGGATGATGAAAAGACTGTGCGCGATGTCCGCTCCGTAGTGGCCGAACTTTGTGAAAAATTTCCCGTCTATGAGGGTACTTCCTTAGGCGGATGGATTGATGTGGAGAAGTGATCCTCATGTCAAGACCGTCTTGGCCGGAATATTTTATGGCCATAGCCGAGATGGTGGCCAAAAGGTCGACGTGTCTAAGGCGAAGCGTGGGAGCCATTTTGGTGAAGGATAAGAGGATCCTGGCGACGGGTTATAACGGAGCGCCTGCAGGACTAAAGCACTGTGAGGAGGTTGGCTGTCTCAGAGAGAGCTCATCGATTCCCTCCGGGCAGCGACATGAACTGTGCCGGGGCCTGCATGCAGAGCAGAACGTGATCATTCAAGCGGCCTATCATGGAATCTCCATCAAGGGCGCTACGTTGTACTGCACCAACAAGCCCTGTGTTATCTGTTCAAAAATGTTGATCAACGCAGGGATTCAAGAGATATACTATGAGGAAGGGTATGATGATGCTCTTTCCGATCACATGCTTGCCGAGGCCGGTGTGGAAGTCACGAGGTTGAAGATATGAAATGCCCTTACTGCAGCAAAATCGAGAACAAAGTCATTGACTCCCGACTGAGCAAGGACGGGCGGACCATCCGGAGGCGGAGGGAATGCATGGAATGTGGTCGCCGGTTCACCACTTACGAAAGACTGGAAGAGACTTTGCCGCTTGTGGTCAAGAAGGACGGCCGGCGTGAGCCCTTTAGCCGCGAGAAGATCATGGAGGGCATCAAAAAGGCCTGTCAGAAAAGACCGATCAGCATTACCAGGATCGATGAGTTTGTGGACGCACTGGAGCTCCATTTTCAAGAACTGGGGAAAAAGGAGATCGACACCAAAGAGATCGGGGAGATGGTCATCAGCAACCTGAAGGAATGGGATGACGTGGCTTATGTCCGATTTGCTTCCGTGTACAGGCAATTCAGGGACATCAGTGAGTTCATGGCTGAACTCGAAGAGATTCTCAAGTCGAGAAAGGAAAAAGAACGGGCCTGAGGCCACTGCCGACCCTTAGGATTCGTTCATGACCTGCCCGCGTTCTTTGACAGAGGCAAAAAAGCACGGGGCCGCTCACCTTGAAGGACAAGGATGAAAAATTCATGAAGGAGGCGCTTCGCCAAGCCGGAAAAGGGATTGGACGGACTTCGCCCAATCCGGCAGTGGGCGCGGTGATCGTTCGCCAGGGGAGGGTGATCGCCTCGGGGCATCACAAGAGAGCTGGCGCGGCCCATGCCGAAGTAGAGGCACTGTCAAAAATAGGCGAAAAGGCGAGGGCAGGGGATACCCTCTATGTGACCTTAGAGCCGTGTCACCACCATGGACGAACGCCCCCTTGTACCGAGGCCATCTTACGATCCGGGCTCAAGAAAGTGGTGGTGGGAATGAAGGACCCGAACCCCAAGGTCAGGGGAGGGGGATGCGAATTCTTGGCCAAAAACGGCGTGGATGTTCATGTGGGCGTTTTGGAGCCTGAGTGTCGCCGACTGAATGAATGGTTTCTGAAGTTTGTGACCGCAGGCCGGCCTTTTGTGATTGCTAAGACGGCGCTCACCATGGACGGATGGACGGCGACAGCTACAGGGCATTCTCAGTGGGTTACAAGCGAGAAATCGCGCCGGTTTGGTCACCGACTGAGGGACCAAGTGGACGGCATCATGGTCGGCATAGGGACCGTGCTGTCGGATGACCCGCTCCTGACCACCCGAGTGAGATATCGCACCGGGAAGGACCCCGTCCGGATCGTTGTAGATACCCGCCTCAGGATCCCCGAAAGCGCCCGTGTGTTGCACGCCGATTCAGCCGCTGAAACAGTGCTTGCCGTGGGTGAAGGGGTGTCTGAGAAACGGCTCAAGGCGATACAAAAGAAGCGCATTTCAACTCTGGTCTGCCCCACAAGGGAAGGTAAGCTTGATCTGAATGCTCTAATGGACAGGTTGGGGGCCATGTCCATCACCTCTGTCCTTCTTGAAGGGGGCGCCACTTTAATGGGTGCCATGATCCGTGAAAGATTGGTGGACAAGTTCATTATTTTAAAGGCGCCCAAGATACTGGCAGGCGACGACGGCGTACCGATGGCCTCGGGGTCGGGCCCCAAAAGGATGGACGATTCGATTCGCCTAAAGGACCTGGCGATCAGGCGCTTGGGAGAAGATCTTCTGGTCATGGGTTATCCGGTCTATCCAGGCACCTAGACCCGATTTCTGGATTTGGGTTGGGGGCTGAAAGTCCATTCCTGGACAGCCCGATGAGAATCCGATTTTGACCATTTCGTGTTTGGGAATTAATATAGCAGTTTCTGGGACCCTGGCGAAGAGCGATGTTTACAGGCTTGGTGGAAGGCATTGGCAAAGTGAAGGCGATCGCTCGCCGCGGAGCGGATTTGCGGTTGACCGTTGCGCCTCTCCTGGACATGTCCGATGTTCGCACAGGGGACAGCATTTCCGTCAGCGGGGTTTGCCTCACTGTGACGAATATTCAGACAAGGGCGTTGACCGTCGATGTTTCCGGGGAGACCCTGTCCAGGAGCACTCTGGGGCATCTGAGGTTGGCTGACGAGGTGAATCTTGAAAGGGCGCTTCGCTTCACGGACCGTCTCGGAGGGCACCTGGTGTCCGGGCATGTGGATGGGGTCGGCAGCCTGCTGAAAAAAGAAGAGCAGCAGCGGTCCTGGATTTTGAAAATTGCCATGGAAGCGGCTCTTTCAAGGTATGTGATCGAGAAAGGCTCCATTGCCGTAGACGGAATCAGTTTGACGGTCAACCGTTGTGAAAAGGGAGCCTTCGAGGTCAACGTGATCCCGGAGACCGGCAGAGTGACCACAATTTTGAAAAAGAAGGTGGGAGATCTCGTCAACATCGAAACCGATCTCATCGGCAAATATGTGGAAAAATTTATGCAGAAGGCATACCCATCTGCGCCGGAAAGGGGGTCTTCTGATATCAGCGAGGACATGCTAAAAGAATACGGGTTTGGTGAAAAGAGCAAATGAGTGTGGCAAGAATAGAAGAGGCCCTTGAAGATCTAAAGCAGGGAAGAATGATTATCCTTGTGGATGACGAGGACCGGGAGAATGAGGGTGATCTGACCATGGCGGCCGAAAAGGTGACGCCGGAGGCCATCAATTTCATGGCCAAGCATGGACGGGGGCTGATCTGTCTGTCCTTGGCGCCTGAGATCGTGGACAGACTGAAGCTGCCCCTCATGGTTACTGACAACCGTTCGCCGTTTAAGACGGCCTTTACTGTATCCATTGAAGCGCGGCAGGGGGTCACCACGGGTATCTCGGCCGCGGACCGGGCCCACACCATCCAGACAGCCATTGCCGATGATGCGGAGCCGGATGATCTGGTTCAGCCGGGGCATGTTTTTCCGTTGAGAGCGCGGCGAGGCGGGGTGCTGTTCCGAACCGGCCAGACTGAAGGATCCGTTGATCTCGCCAGGCTTGCCGGCTTGAAGCCTGCAGGGGTCATCTGCGAGGTTATGAACGACGACGGTACCATGGCCCGCATGCCTGATTTGAGAAAGTTTGCTCAGCAGCACGGACTGAAAATTGCCACAGTGGCCGACGTGATCGCCTACCGAATGAGGAACGAGTCTTTCGTTCATAAAGCGGCCGAGACCGTGCTGCCAACGCCTTTCGGAGAGTTCAAGGCCATTGCTTTTGTGAATGACATCGATGACTACGAACACCTGGCCCTGGTCAAGGGTGAGGTCAGCCCGGACAAGGAAGTGCTGGTCAGGGTCCACTCGCAGTGCCTCACCGGTGATGTTTTCGGTTCCTATCGGTGCGATTGTGGTACCCAGCTGGAAAAGGCGATGCAGATGGTCCAGGAGCAGGGTTTGGGCATTATTTTGTATCTGATGCAGGAAGGGCGGGGAATAGGCCTGGCCAACAAGATCAAAGCCTATTCCCTTCAAGATCAGGGCAGGGACACGGTGGAGGCAAACGAAGAACTCGGGTTCGAAGCGGATCTGAGGGACTATGGGGTAGGTGCTCAGATATTGGCGGCTCTCGGAGTGAAAAAGATGAAATTGATGACCAACAATCCGAAAAAGATTATCGGCCTGGAGGGGTACGGCCTTGAAGTGGTGGGCCGTGTGCCCCTGGAGACGGAGCCCAGACCGGAGAACCTGAGGTATCTGGTGACCAAGTGCCAGAAGCTCGGCCATCTTTTGAACATCAAACAGTAGAGGAGTGCTATATGTATCGGGTGCTGGAAGGCAAAATATCTGCAGAAGGGTTTCGCTTCGGAATTATTGTGAGCCGGTTTAATGACTTCATCAGTTCTAAGCTGGTGGAGGGGGCCTTGGATGCTTTGATGCGACACGGTGCCAAGGAGGACCAGATCTTTTTGGCGAAAGTTCCGGGTGCTTTTGAGATCCCCCTCGCTGCCAAGAAGTTGGCCGGGAGCGGTAAGTATGATGCGGTCATCTGCCTCGGTGCCGTGATCAGAGGATCCACACCCCATTTTGAGTACGTGGCAGCAGAGGTCTCTAAAGGAATCGCTACGGTTGCCCTTGAGACCACCATTCCCATCACGTTCGGGGTCCTGACGACCGACAATCTGGAGCAAGCGATCGAACGGGCCGGATCCAAGGCAGGGAACAAGGGCTGGGATGCTGCCATGGCGGCCATGGAGATGGTCAATCTTTACAAAGATCTGGGATGACGCCCGCCCCGGTTTCCCTCATCCTTGCGTGTTCAAGCGGGTCTCGCTCGTTGCGACGGCCCGGCCTTAATACCGCCGTATCCGTTTATTAAGGAGGGCAAGATATTGTTTACGTTTCGACGAGTCATGGAACTTTTTTTGCGTTCCGAGGCTCCCGGCCTGGTTTTTTCAGCGACTTATCCATGGGGGAGTTTTGCCCCCTCCTCATTCTCCGCCTGCGGCGGAGCTGCGGCTTCCCCCATGTATAAGTCGCGAAAAGCACGGCGGCCTCCCACCAGTCACTTCAAAAAAGCCCCATGACCGTCGTAATCTTGAGATTGCAGATAGACAATTTCGCGCTGGGACTGGTAAATCGGTTTACAAAAAAGCCATGGGCAGAAGACGTCGCGCCAGAGAGCTGGCTCTTCAAGTTCTTTTTCACACGGAATTCAATTCCGGTGACGGGAATGCGGCCTTCGATTTAGTCTGTGAGTGCTTCGGCCCGCCCGAGGACATCAGGGCTTTTTCCAGGCAGCTGGTTTTGGGCGTTTTGGAAAAAAAGGACGAGCTGGACGCCCTCATAAGCCGCTCTTCCATTAACTGGCGCCTGGAAAGAATGTCTCGGGTGGACAAGAATATTTTGAGGCTGGCTGCTTTCGAAGTGCTCTATATGAAGGATATCCCGCCTAAGGTTTCTCTTGACGAGGCCGTTGAGCTGGGCAAGAAATACGGCACAGAGGATTCCGGTGCCTTTATTAACGGCGTTTTGGACAAGATTTATGCCTACATGGCCCGGGAGAGAGGAGAAAAAGACGAGAAATAGGCCTGGCAACAAGGTATTGGAAGGTGGTTTGCAATGACGAAATACAACCCACAGGCACTGGAAAAGAAATGGCAATCCTATTGGGAAGAAGCGCGTCTTTTTAAGGTAACCGAAGACCCGGGCAAGGAAAAGTATTATCTCCTGGAGATGTTTCCCTACCCTTCCGGCAAGATCCACATGGGCCACGTAAGGAACTACACCATCGGCGATGTGGTAGCTCGATACAAGAGGATGGTGGGAAAGAACGTCCTTCACCCCATGGGCTGGGATGCCTTCGGCCTTCCAGCGGAGAACGCAGCCATTGAAAATAAAAGCCATCCCGCCACCTGGACTTACCAAAATATCGACAACATGAAATCCCAGCTGAAGCGAATGGGGTTCAGCTATGACTGGGACCGGGAAATTGCCACCTGCGATCCCGATTACTACCGTTGGGAGCAGTTGGTTTTCCTGAAAATGTACGAAAAGGGTCTGGTTTACAAGAAGAGGACCTATGTCAACTGGTGTGAGAGCTGTCAGACCGTGCTGGCCAAGGAGCAGGTGGAAAATGGACGGTGCTGGCGCCATACGGATCAGGAAGTGACCCTCAAGGAAATGGACAGCTGGTTCTTCAAAATCACGGATTACGCTGAAGAGATTCTCGAGTACTGCGACAAACTTCCCGGGTGGCCCGAAAGGGTGCTCACCATGCAGAGGAACTGGATCGGCAAAAGTTACGGGGCCATCATTCGGTTCCCGGTGGTGGAGTCAGAGAAGGTGATTGAAGTCTACACCACGAGACAGGACACGGTTTTTGGAGCCACCTTTCTTTGCTTTGCCCCTGAACATCCCCTGCTCAGGGAATTGATCAAGGGGGAGCCCGAGGAAAAGAAGGTTCTTGATTTCATTGAACGGACCATGAAGGTGGATAGCTATGTGAGAACAGCGGACTTTACGGTCAAGGAGGGGGTGTTCACAGGCCGGTACTGCATCAACCCGGTGACGGATGAACGGATCCCCATTTACGTGGCCAACTTTGTCCATTTTGACTATGGCACGGGTGCCGTCATGGCTGTGCCCACCCACGATCAGAGGGACTTTGAATTCGCCAAGAAATATGACCTGCGGTTGAGAGTGGTCATAAAACCGCCCGATCAGGACCTTTCGGAGGAGAACATGACCGAGGCTTTCGAAGGGGAGGGTGTCCTGGTGAATTCCGGTCCATTCAACGGCATGCGGAACCTGGAGGCCCTAGACGATATTGCCGCATACTTGGAGCACAAAGGCATGGGCTACAAGACGGTGAATTACAGACTCCGGGACTGGAACATTTCCAGACAAAGGTACTGGGGTGCCCCGATTCCCGTCATCTACTGCGATCAGTGCGGAACGGTTCCCGTACCCGAAGAGGATTTGCCCGTGGTTTTGCCTCTCGACCTGGAGATGAGGCCGAACGGGGGTTCCCCACTGCCCTTTGAGCCGTCCTTTTATAAGACCACCTGCCCGAAATGTGGAGGTAAAGCCCGAAGAGAGACGGACACCATGGACACCTTTGTGGAGTCCTCGTGGTATTTCGATCGGTACACCTGTCCGGACTATGATCGGGGGTCGGTTGATCCGGAAAAAGCGGAGTACTGGATGCCTGTGGACCAATACATAGGGGGCATAGAGCACGCGATTCTTCATCTCCTCTATTCCCGGTTTTACACTCGGGTACTCCGGGATTTCGGCGAACTCAAAATTAGCGAGCCTTTTACCAACCTCCTGACCCAGGGAATGGTTTGCAAGGAAACCGAGGAGTGCCCGAAGCACGGCTTCCTCTACCCACATCAGGTTGAGGGCAACCGCTGTGCTCTGTGTGGGTCGGAGGTGGTCATCGGGCATACATTGAAAATGTCCAAATCGAAGCGGAATGTGGTGGATCCGGAGGCGCTTATAGAGCGGTACGGGGCTGACACGGTTCGCATGTTCTGTCTCTTTGCATCGCCGCCGGAAAGAGATTTGGAGTGGAGCGATCAGGGGGTGGAGGGATCTTACAGGTTTTTGAACCGCGTGTGGCGTCTTGTGACGGAGAACTCGGATGCTATGTTGACGCTTGAGCCTTATGACGGCAAAGCATCCCTGAGAGGACCGGAGAGGGACCTTCACCGAAAGACGCACCAGACGATCAAGAAAGTGACGAGCGACATTGAGGACCGTTTTCACTTCAACACGGCAATCAGCGCGGTCATGGAACTGGTGAACGAGATCAGCAAATACCTGGGCAACGAAGAAGGACACAAAGACTGGCCTGTGGTTAAAGAGGCTGTGGAGAGCACGGTGGTGCTCCTTTCTCCCGTGGTTCCCCATATTACAGAAGAGCTGTGGCACATGCTGGGTCGCGAAGAGAGTCTGCTCAATGTGCGGTGGCCGAGTTATCGCCGAAAGGCCCTTGAAGTGGAAAGCCGGTTGGTCGTCCTCCAAGTTAACGGGAAGGTGCGGGACAGGATCGAAGTGCCGGCTGCATACAATGAAGAGGAAATTGAAGCTGAAGCCCTTAAGAGCGAAAAGGTTCGGAGTTTTGTGGGTGGCAAACCGATAAAAAAGGTTATCGTGGTTCAAAACAAGCTCGTTAATGTGGTTGTGTGACTTGATTGTCACTATGGAGAAGAACATGGCCGCCTCTTGGAGACGATCCTACTTTTATTACCCGGCAGGCATGGCCCTTTTCTTCGCTTGCCTGGCGGTGGGTTGCGGTTATCACTTCCGAGCCAACGGAGAACCTGTGGGAATCCAACTGGAGAGTCTGGCCATTCCTTTGGTCCCGAGCACCTCTTCCACCCTAGGCTTTGAAGCGGTGTTCACCAGAGTTATCCGGGAAGAATTCATCAGCCACGGAAACGTTCCCCTTTTGGCCGCAGACAAGGCGCAGGCTGTTCTCAAAGGAACCGTTACCGACATCCGGACCGATCCTGTGAGCTTTGAATCCCAGGAGTCGATCGTGAGCGGGACGGTCACGACCTATTCGGTTACGGCCAGCCGGCTGCTCAGGGTCAGACTGGAGATGCAGTTATTGGAAAGGAAGAGCGGTAAGGTCGTGTGGCGTGAACAGGACATGGAGGAAAGAGCCACTTTTGCGGTGGATGACGATCCCCTGGTCACCCGGATATACCTGAAAACCATGGAAAGATTCTGATGGCCAAGGACCAGCTTCCCGACGATCTGTTCAAGTCCGTGAAAGAGGGGAGCACCGCTCCGGTTTATCTTTTCCACGGCCCTGGAGAATTCCGGATGGAGAAAGCCCTTGAGGCCGTCCGAAACCTCCTCATCCCCGAGCCTGTAAGAGACTTCAACCTTGAAATTCTTTACGGCGATGAGATCAAAGCCGAATCGATCGTTGTGAAAGCTCGGTCTCTGCCCTTTATGGCGGCAACCCGCGTTATCATTGTCCGAAGGATGGAGAAATTCACCGGGGAAGAT
This sequence comes from Deltaproteobacteria bacterium, assembly GCA_037380925.1. Classification (GTDB taxonomy): domain Bacteria; phylum Desulfobacterota; class DSM-4660; order Desulfatiglandales; family HGW-15; genus JARRRH01. Next base: position 13,697 of record JARRRH010000012.1, read on the forward strand.
CTGGAGAAGTGTATCCCATATCTTGAAAAGCCTTGCCAATCAACCTGCCTGATCTTTGTGTGCCCCAAGCCGGACTTCAGGAAAAAGTTTTACAGCACTTTGAGATCCCTTGGGCAGGCTGTGAATTTTCAGGACCTCAAGGAAGGGGAGGTCGCCCCCTGGATCCGTAAAAGGGCGGCGGAGATCGGGCTGAAAATCGACACGGAGGCGTGCCTCTACCTCCAGAAGATCGTGGGAAACAGCCCGAGGGATCTCTCCGGAGAACTGGAAAAACTCTATTTGCGATATGGGGAAGCGGTGGGCATCGACCAGGTCATAGACATGGTCAGACACAGCCGAATGTATACCATCTTTGAGCTTGTAGACCGGGTCTCCACAAAACAGTGCAAGGAATCCCTGATTGTCTTGAATCGGTTCCTGGAAGAAGAAGACAAGAGGGCCGCGCCCCTTCGGGTGATCGGCATGCTGAATCGGCAGATAAGGCTGATCTGGCAGGCAAAGGCGGTTCTCGATAAGGGGGGCCGGATGAAGGACGTGGCCAAAAACCTGGGTCCGCTCCAATTTCTGGCCAAAGACCTGGGCCGGCAGTCCAGACAGTGGTCTCAGGAGGAACTGGAGATAGGTCTGGATCTTCTATACAGGGCGGATGGATGGCTCAAGTCAGGTTCCCGGCCGAAGCCGGTCCTGGAAAATCTGATTATATCGTTGTGCGGCTAGTGTCGAGCCACATAAATGCCTTTACAATGCCGTCATTTCGAGCGAAGCGAGAAATCTTTTCTAGTGTCATCAAAGACTTCTCGGTCACTTCGTTCCTTAGAAATGACACGGCCATTAATGCCGCTAAGTCCCAGCGTTGCAAGCCATTCTATGGAATTCTCAAGAGATTTTTTGGACCGTTTCTCGAAACAGTCTTACTCCTCTTTTTCCGAGGTGAGCCGGTTGACCTGACGGGTAAGGCGGGATATGGTCCTGGAGGCCTTGTTCTTATGGATAACGCCTTTGGACGCGCTCTGCTGGAGCAAGGAAACCGTTGTGCTAAGCCTCTCCAACGCTTGATCGGTCTTGCTTTCGGCCAGGGCCGCCCGCAGATCTTTGACCACGTTCCTGGCTTTGGTCTTTTGGTTCATGTTTCGGAAGCGTCTGATTTTGTTCTGCCTCGCCCTTTTAAGGGCTGACTTGTGAGTGGCCAAATGAAGTTCTCCTTTGTGAGATTTGAGATATCAGCTAAAATATATTTACATAGGGAAAAACACAGGCCCTGTCAAGACAAAAAGATCTCTTGAGAAATCCTCAGACAACCATATCTGAAGCACAAAGCGTCAGCCGCGCAGCGGGGACAGTCGGTTTTTACACCTTTTTGAGTCGAATCCTGGGGCTGGTCAGGGATATTGTGGTGGCCAGGTACTTCGGGGCCGGTATGGCTGCAGATGCCTTTTTCGTGGCTTTCCGGATTCCCAACCTGCTGAGGCGCCTCTTTGCGGAAGGTTCCCTGACCATCGCCTTTATCCCTGTTTTTACGGAATATCTAGCAAAGAGATCGAAAGCGGATGCCTTTGAACTGGCCAGGGCGGTGATGACCCTCCTTTCGGCGGCCCTGGCCGTTGTGACCATTCTGGGTGTTGTTCTTGCTCCGTGGATCGTGAGAATCCAGGCCTTTGGTTTCGGCGGGTCAGGAGCCAAATATGACCTGACTGTTCTTCTTACCCGCATTACCTTCCCTTACATTCTCCTCATCAGCCTGGTAGCCTTCTTCATGGGCATCCTGAACTCGCTCCGCCATTTTGCTGCACCCGCGGCGGCCCCTATACTCATGAATGTGGGTATCATCGCTTCCACGGTGTGGATTTCGCCCCACTTTCCTCAGCCCGTTATGGGCGTGGCCATTGGCGTGATCATCGGGG
>JARRRH010000013.1:0-13323 GCA_037380925.1 Deltaproteobacteria bacterium
CCTCTCTCTCGCAAGGATCAACGCCCTCATCTGAGGGTCATCGCCGTACTGCTGGAGCTTCACTTCAAGCTTCTTGAGCTCCCTATCCGCCTCGCCGGCCCTCAGAAAAGCGGCGTTTCTCTCTCCTTCGGGAAGCTTCTGGAAATGCCCCTGGATGTGTGCCGCTTCGACAAGGAAAAGCCCGAACAAGGCGTGGCAGCAATCGGAGCAGTGAATCCGGCAGCCCATACACTCCCCATATTCCGTCTCCATTCTGTGAAAGGAGGCGTCGGCTTTTTTTACCAGTTCTTCATAATGTTGGTAGATGCTCTCAAGGGACATAAAAAGAAACTACTTTCAATAGACTGGAGCCGCAAAGATCATTCTCGGCTGCGGTAACGTTTCAGTTTTTCAAGAAATTCCGGGTGGACTTCAAATCCTAACTTAATGGCCTTGTCCACATGCTCGACGGCCTTGGCGTATTCTCCCTTGTTGAAATAGGCCGCAGCCAGGTTATTTTGAGCCAGGGCAAAGTTGGGAGCCATATCCGCAAGCTTTTCCCCTGTCTCTATGGCTTTGTCCAAATCCCCTTTCTGGAGATAGGCATTGGCCAGGTTGCTCCAAGCCTGAGCAATGTCCGGATTGAGTTCAATGGCTTTCTCCAGAGCCTCTATGGCCTTCTCTGTCTCGGCCATCTGAAGGTACGCGAATCCAATATTGGCATATCCCCTGGCATATCGGGGTTCAATCTCCACAGCCCTCTTGTTCGCCTCCACCACCTTTCCGAGTTCCCCTTTTTTGAAGTAGATGTAGCCGAGGTTCACCCAGCCCTCAAACATGCGAGCGCTGTTGGAGATGGCCTCCTGGAAAAACGGAATGGCCTCATCCAGCCTGCCCTGCTCCATCAGCACCACCCCCAAGTTGTACTGGGAATTGGCACACTCCGGATTGTCTGACAGCATCCGTTTTTGCTGTTCAATGAACTCCTCGGAACCCTGCGGTTCTTTCATGAAACTCCCCCTTCAATGGCAACAAAAAATAAAAATATCTTGAGACGGCTCAAGGCGCAAGGAAGTTTCAGTTGAATCTCCGATTTGCCCTAGGTCTTATGCCTTATGCCTTGTGCCTTAGAGATACGAATGGCCATCCCCGGCGAAAGCCTCGTCGGTTTGAAGCGAGGCTTGGCTACAAAAAGAGAGGCCGCAGTCCAGCCCGGAATGCGACCTCAACCGTCGTATTTAAAATTCAGGCTACAAGGAAATGCGGCCTAGTGATCCTCGGTCTGCCCCCGTCCTTTCAAGCCGTACATGGTTGTGCTGCCTGTGGAAAAGAACACGAGTTTTTCCTCATTCACCAAAGCCGTGGCTGCCTTTTTGACCTCCCTGGCTTTGATATCGGGCATCACTTTCTTTACAGCTTTTTCCATGTCGCTGAAATAGAACTTGGTCTTTTTGTTGGTTTCGGCAAAGTCGAGGATGGCCTTCTTGATGTCTTCCATAATAGTGCTCCTTCGATTCCCAAAGTTTATGAGCTAATCAATGCCTCCCGCTGCCTTTGAAACCGCCCACGCTGCGTCCGTGTATTTGAACAGGGTGGAGGTCCTGTATGTGTCATAGGCCAACCGGTAGTCGTCGATGAGGTGCTCGGTAAAGGGAAGATTGCATTTCTCAAAAAATTTCTCCCAACCGATCCTCTCGGCCCAGTCGCCGATTCGCTCATATTTGTTGGCGTCTGCCGCATAGGCCTCGATGATCTTTTTGACCGCTTCACAGACCTCGGGGTAGCGCGGAAAATTGTTGGGCGCTGCCGGCACAACCACTTTAGAAAACTTCGGCGGGTGAATTCTGTTCGAGACCTTTCCTCCCGCCATGATAGTCACACAGTCCCCCTCCTTGTCAGACAGGGGCACGGCCATGCACATGGTATAACAGTTCCCGCAAAACATGCAGCGTTCCTCTTTAATCTTGACGGTTTTCTTACCATCCTCTGTTTTGGAAGGAGAAATCGCCGCAGTGGGACAGGCCGCAATGACCAGGGGGATTTCGCAAAGCGCATCCATGACCTCGTGGTCTATGATGGGCGGCTTTCGGTGATAGCCCAAAAGCGCGATATCTGAACAATGAACCGCGCCGCACATGTTGAGGCAGCAAGCCATGGAGATCCTGACCTGGGCCGGGAAGGTCATGCCCTGAAAGTGTTCAAACAGATCATCCATGACCGCTTTCACCATGGATGACGCATCCGTTGCCGGGGTGTGACAATGGAGGTAGCCCTGGGTGTGGACGATATTGGTCAGCCCCGCTCCGGTTCCCCCGATCGGGAACTTGTAGCTCCCGGAGACATGCTTCCGGCTCATGAGGTCTTTTTTGAGGGCCTCCGCCTTATCCTGGCTGTCCGTCATGAACTCTATATTGTTCCGGGTGGTAAAACGCACGTAGCCGTCACAATACTTGTCCGCAATTTCGCAGATCTCCCGCACATGTTCCACGCTCATAAAACGGCACCCGCCGCACCGCACGGTAAACACCTTATCTCCCGTCTCGGAGACGTGAACCAGAACCCCGGGTTCAAGAATATCGTGATATTTCCACTTTCCGTAGTTTTTCTGGATAACGGGTGGAAAATATTGCCAGAAATGCCGAGGACCCAGATCCGTAAGCCTGTTTTCCATCGGTTTTTCCGGATTAAATAGTCCCAATTTCTCCGTAGATAATGCCATGATCTCATTCCTCCTGTTCTGTGGCTATCTCTTATGTCTTTTTCGGTAATCATCGATCGTTCTCTTGAATCCGCCGGGCACATCTTCCTCTTTCCAGAAAATATACGGATTGCTTCGTGGTTCTCTCACCATCTGTGGCATGGGGGGCAGGTCTATGACCTCCAGGAATTTCGGCACACCGTAGCGCTGAATAAGTTCACCCAGACGCTCCCGGTTCTTGCCCTCTTCCATCCACCAATCCCAGACCTTGTCGATGAGCTCTTTCACATTGTCATAAGGGTGCTCCACTTTCATAAACGGAACGGTCAGCAACGACATTTGCGCCCCTTCGAGGATGGGTGCCTTGGCTCCAAAGAGGATAGTCACGCCTCTGTCTTCTCCTGGTCTCAAAGCTCTGGGCATGACATTGATGCAGTGCATGCAGCGGGTGCATTCCTTATCATCGATCATAAGTTTCCCGTCTTCCATCCACATGCACCGGGTGGGACAAAGGTCGATGACCTCTCTCTGGATGTCGAACTTGCCCCAGTCTTTTCCCGCATGAGCCCCGCCGTTGGGAGCAATGTCGCCCTCGATGTAAGCCTTCACGGCGTCTTGATCAATGCGAATGTTGTCTCGCCAGGTTCCGATAAAAGACATGTCCGCCCGCGCGATCGAAGCCACGCAACAGTTGGGGCAGCCGTCAAATTTGAACTTGAATTTATAGGGGAAGGCAGGGCGGTGCAATTCGTCCTGGTAATAATGGGTCAACTCGTAGCACATAGCTTGGGTGTCGTAGCAGGCCCACTCGCATCGGGCCTTGCCTATACAGCAGGAAGGCGTGCGCAGATTGGAACCGGAGCCGCCCAGGTCCTGCTGAAGCACATGGCCCAGCTCATAGAAAACGGGCTCCAACTGCTCGGTTGAGGTGCCCAGGAAAATAATATCACCGGTGGAGCCGTGCATGTTCAGCAAACCGCTGCCCCGGAACTCCCAGAGGTCGCAGATGCTTCTCAGATAATCGCTGCTGTAAAACTTGCTCGCAGGCTGATTCACGCGCAGCGTGTGGAAATGGCCAATGGAAGGGAACTCCTCCTGCAAATCCGAGTAACGCCCGATGACACCGCCCCCGTAGCCGAATACACCCACGATGCCGCCGTGCTTCCAGTGGGTTTCACCGTCTTCAAAAGAGCGTTCCAACTGCCCGAGCAAATCTTCGGCCACCTCGGCTTTCATCATCATCCTATCGGCGGGCAGTTTGCTCCTATGAAGAGCCTCCCGTTTGGCATCCGCCACAAAGCTCGGCCAGGGCCCCTTTTCCAACTCATCAACCATGGGGGTTTTGTGCTTTGTTTTGAATTTCTTAAGCTCATCCTCTGTGTAGTTTTTGAGCTCTTCATCCTTGTAGATTCTAAGCTCATCATATTTAAGTTCCTTCTGCGGTTCTCGTGGTTCGAAAGCCATTAGTCACGCCTCCTTTTTGTAAATGAAAAATTTTTGTACCGTTCAAAGGGGCTATCCAAAAAGCGTTTCCGTGCCTCAGTTCACCTCCTCCCTCAAAACTCAAATTTCTTTAGCAGGTTCCCGATTCGAGCCTTTCTTGAAAAGCCTGCTTAATCCCAATTTGGCCTGAAAAAGCCGTAAACCGAGTCATCCGTTTCTTTTGAAACGGTTACGTTCCAAGTGGCCCCTAAAAAAATAAAGGGCGTTGCCCACGTGGGTATATCAGGCTATATCAATCCGGAAAAAGGGGAATAACCAGACGTTTTCATCTCCCCTCATTTAACACCAGGGAGGATGTCCGGCGTGCGGCCTCTGTCTGCTTTTCTTCCAAAACGCAAACCAAAAGTTTTAAATCAAAATCACCCAAAGTTGTCAATAAAAAAATCGTATCAAAAACATGGCATTATCTGACCTTTACCGTATGGATTATGCTCTCTTGTTGACAATCTCCACACGAGAATCTATAGCCTAACAAAAGTTAACAAACTGCGCCGCCCTAAGAGACGCCGCGCTGTTTCAAGCGGCGAAACCCAGTGACAAAGCCCTATGCTCCCGTCTTCCCCAAGAATCATCATTTCAGCCCTCAAAGGAGGCTCCGGCAAAACAATTATTTCCCTGGGACTCGCAACCGCCTGGAGAAAGAAAGGTTACCGGGTGGCCCCCTTCAAAAAGGGCCCCGACTTTATCGATGCCGGCTGGCTTTCTGTGGCGGCCGGCCGCCCCTGTCACAATTTGGACCCCTTTTTCATGACCCCTCAGCAAATTATTCAATCCTTCTTGATGAACTCAGCCGATGCGGATCTTTCGGTCATCGAAGGCAACCGGGGGCTTTTTGACGGCCTGGATCTGGAGGGCTGCTGCAGTACGGCAGAACTGGGAAGAATTTTAAAAAGTCCTGTCGTCCTGATCGTGGATGTCACCATGGCGACACGGACTGTGGCGGCTCTGGTCATGGGATGTCAGAAATTTGATCCCCATCTCAACATAGCGGCGGTGATACTCAACAGGGTGGCAGGATCCCGCCAAGAGAGCCTCATCAGAAACGCTATCGATGAATATTGCGGCCTTCCTGTCATCGGCGCGATTCCGAAGCTGAAAGGGAGTCCTTTTCCGGAAAGACATATGGGCCTCGTTCCCCATTTAGAAAGCCGCTATTCTGAAAAGGCTATTGAATGGGCCGGGGCCGTTGTGGAGGGAAACATCGATCTCCCCGTTATCTGGAAATTGGCCCACGCTGCCGAAGTCTTTGAAAGGATTATCGAGAACAGGGTTGAAAAAAAGACTTCGAGAGCAGGCCAGCAACCACTGCGGATCGGCGTCGTCACGGATCGCGCCTTCTGGTTCTACTACCCCGAAAACCTGAAGCAACTCGAAGCCATGGGAGCACATCTGGTCCAGCTGAATTCAATGATCGACCGAGGACTTCCTGATCTGGATGCCCTCTACATAGGGGGCGGTTTTCCGGAAACACAGGCTGAGTCTTTGGCCGCCAATCGTGCCTTCAAAGAGTCCCTGAGACGAATGGTTGATAGGGGCTTGCCTGTTTACGCAGAATGCGGCGGGTTGATGTACCTTGGGGAAAGTCTTGTGGTGGACGGAAAAACCTACCCCATGGTCGGCGCCCTTCCCATTGTCTTTGTGTTGGAGAAAAAGCCTCAGGGCCATGGATACACCATCTTGGAGGTGGTCGGGCAAAATCCCTATTATCCTGTTGGTGCGGAGTTAAAAGGCCATGAATTCCATTATTCGAGGCCCGTGATCCGCCGACCGGAGGACATCACCTCGGTCTTTTCCGTGCGACGCGGCCGTGGTCTGGACGGCAAAAAAGACGGGCTCTGCACCAAAAACTTGCTGGCCACCTACACCCATCTTCACGCCGGAGGAAATGCACTTTGGGGGCCGAGCCTGTTCAACGCCGGGCTTCGGTACAGAAGTCTTCATGCCAGGAATTTTTCTGAACATCATGAAAAGGGGGATTGACATTGATTAGAATATGGGTTATACAATCGGTCTACAAATAAGTAAGTTATGAAGATTATTAATAAAAGGAGGTTCGCGCTATGCCCACAGTAGAATTCGAGGGAAACACTTACAACGTCGATGAAGACGGTTTCATTGATGATTTTAACAACTGGAACGAGTCCTGGGTGCGACATGTGAAGCAGACGGAAGGAATTGAAGAGTTGACGGATGAGCACTGGAAGGTAATCAATGTCCTCCAGGAATATTATAAGAAAAACGGCATCGCTCCCATGGTCAGGATCCTTTCAAAGGTTACAGGTTATAAACTGAAATACATCTACGAACTCTTTCCCTCCGGCCCCGGCAAGGGAGCTTGCAAGATGGCCGGTCTGCCCAAACCAACCGGCTGCGTGTAGACCCCATCACTCTCAAAAAGGTACTCCTTTCACGAGCTTTCGGGGCACAAAAAGGGCGCATACCCATTTTGTGTCCCTTTTTTTGGCTTCATGAAGAATCGGAACTTATGTCACCGTAAAGCTCCGGTCGCCTGTTCGGAAGGAAGTATTTCATTCTGTGTTTCCTGATCTCCTCAAGAACATCCCGGCTTAATTTCACCAAAATCATCTCCTCTCGGTGACCGCAATATGCCTCCATCACCCGGCCAGCAGGGTTCAAGGCCAGCGCAACTCCCGGAAACGACAAACCCTCCCCGCTTTTGCCCACTTGGTTGCACGCCACCAGAAACAGCCCGTTGTCAAAAGCCCTGCTCGGAAGGTGCCTCATCCAGCTTTCCATCTTTTCTTCCGGCTCACCCCGCGGAGAAGCATGGGGGAAAAAAATGATCTCCGCTCCCCTCAAAGCCATCAGGGTGCTGAGCTCCGGGAAATGGGATTCATAACAAAGCTGGATACCGAAGGTGACATGGCGATATGAAAAAATGCCGAGTTCTTGACCTGCAGCATAGATCCCCTTTTCAGGTGGAGACAGGTGTGTTTTTCTGTATAAGCCCACCATCCCGGCCGGGCCTACGACAACCTGGGCGATGTAGGGCCCTTCGGCTTCCGCCAAGTCCACCATGCCGGCGATGACCAGGAGCCCCTTCTCGCGAGCCATCCCGACAATTCTTTCGATGATCGCCTCGGAGCGCAATCGGCCGTAGATAGAGGCCGGGTGGGTGAGCGTATATCCAGTGACGGAAAGCTCCGGAAAGCAGATAATATCGGCACCCATCTTGGCTGCCTTTGCAACGTAAGATGCAGTTCGCTCCAGATTTTTCTCTATCTTACCTGTTTCCGAGGACATGGAAACAGCAGCAATTTTAAGGTCTCGCATGGCGCCTCGGTTTTCACGTGTTGCATCAACTGTTCTCTTCCGGTCCCTGTCCTGAATTCCCCTTCTTGGCTATGAGCACATACTTGTCGAATGCCAGCCGCTCACCGTTTTGTGCCCTGTCGAATGTCTTTCCCGGGTACTTGTTTCGCCCGCTGAAGAGAACTCGAAACCCGGCCCGCCCGAGAGCAACCTGTGCCGGGATATGGTCATTCAGCCAGAAGCTCGTGAGAATCAATCCCCCATCATCATCGAGGACTTTTGCCGTCTCCTCAAAAATCCGCCGCCAAATCTTAGGCCCTTGCCGGGATGTGGTCAGATTCGGGTGTTCCACCACGATGAGTTCATATGGGCCTGTCACCAAATCCATCAAGTGCTGCGCGTCGCCCCTCACAAAATGAACCAGTCCTTCCAGCGCTTTTTTCGCCTCATCAAAGGCCGCCTCTTCCACGTCTATTCCGGTGTAGTTGGGCTTCCCCAAATCCAGATCGGCCAAATAGAACGTCAGGGCCAAGTAATTCCAGGTCACGCTGTTTCCGCAGCCGATGTTGAGAATGTTAGGGTTTTCGGTGAGTCTGATTCCATACGGGAGCAAATACTCCTTGAGCATCATAACCCATCGCTCATCAGGTTTATCCTTGGCCTCCGACTGAGTCGGTTCAACCATCTTCCCGGCCTCCAGCCGCAACGGCTCGAAAGAGCACTTTCGAGATTTTCCCAAAGATCTCCTTACAGCGAGCCCTTTGCCTGAATATACGCGACCAGGCCCCCGGCCTGGATAATCTCCCGCATGAACCCAGGGAGCGGGCTCGCCGAAGCCTTGGTGCCCCGCTCCATACTCCTGATTGTGCCAGCTTTGAGATCAACCGAAAGCCGCTCCCCATCTGAGAAAAGAAAGAACGCATCCTGCGATTCCAAGATGGGCAGACCAATATTGATCGCATTTCTGTAAAAGATCCTGGCAAAGTCTCTCGCCACTACAACGCGGATGCCCGACGACCTGATTGCCAACGGGGCGTGCTCTCGTGAAGACCCACAGCCAAAGTTGGACCCTGCCACGATGATATCTCCCGGTTGCACTTCGCGGCTGAAATCGGGTCTTAGGTCATTAAAGGCTTTTCTCGCCAGCTCCTTTTCATCCCATCGATTCAGAAATCTCGCCGGGATAATGGCATCCGTGTCCACATCATCCCCAAATTTCCACACTCGACCTTCCAATTTCATCACTTCACCTCAATGTTCTACCTAAGCTTAGCCTCAAACCGACGAGGCTTTCGCCAGGGACGGCCATTTCCGATTCTGCGGCACAAGGCATAAGGCGCAAGGCCGAAGGCAAATCGATTACCCAGATGAGTGTTCCCCATGCCTTGCGCCTCAAGCGTGGTCATCGCCATTTCTGGATGGAAACTACAATTCGTCCGGGGACCCAATCCTTCCCAGCACAGCCGATGCGGCTGCCACCGCCGGGTTCGCAAGGTAGACGTCGCTTTTGGGGTGCCCCATGCGACCCGGGAAGTTTCTGTTGCTGGTCGAAAGGGCTCTTTCCCCTTCGGCCGAAACTCCAAGGTGTCCTCCCAAACAGGGCCCGCAGCATGGTGGCCCCACTACAGCACCCGCTTCCACCAGGATCTCGAGTGTGCCATCCCGAATGAGCTGCCTGTATATCGAAGAAGATCCGGGAATCACGATCAGCCTGGTTCGCCTCGCCACCGACCTTCCTCTCAGAATATCTGCAGCGACTCTCAAGTCATCAAGCCGGCCGTTGGTGCAGGACCCGATGAAAACCTGATCCAGAGGAACATGGTCGACCTGTGACAGGGGGTGCACATTGGCTGGAGAATGGGGCAGAGCCACTTGGGGTTCGATCCGCGCCACATCGATCTTGATGACCTTTTCAAAGCTCGCGTTTTCATCGCTTCCCCTGAATGACGGGGTCCTGTCGAATCTTGTAACGAGATAGTCGTAGACCACATCGTCCGGTTCAAAAATGCCGCTCTTGGCTCCCGCCTCAACAGCCATGTTGGCCATGGTGAATCGCTGATCCATGGTCAGATTGCGAATCACCTCCCCCGAAAACTCCAGAGTCTTGTAATTGGCTCCATTTACACCGAGCTTACCCAAAGTGAAGAGGATCAAATCCTTCCCCCCCACCCACGGGTTGTGATCTCCCACGTATTCGAGTCTTATTGTGGGCGGGACCTTGAGCCATGTCATGCCCGTAGCCATAATCACCCCGAGATCCGTGCTACCCACCCCCGTGGAAAAAGCGCCGAGGGCCCCATAGGTGCAGGTGTGGCTGTCTGCACCGACCACCACCTGCCCGGGGAACACCAAACCTTTTTCAGGCAGGATCACATGTTCGATACCCCCGTCTGCCAACTCAAAGTAATGCTTGATCCCTTGCTCGGTGGCGAACTGCTTCATCATCTGTGCTTGCTGGGCCGAAGAGATATCCTTGTTTGGAACAAAATGGTCCGCCACCAGCGCGATCTTCTCTGCATCAAAGACCCTTTCCGTCCCTATCTCACGAAAGACTTGTATGGCCAGGGGGGCGGTAATATCGTTGGCCAGGGCGAGGTCCACACGAACCCTGATAATCTCTCCCGGCTTGACCGAACCTTGCCCAGCATGGGCAGCCAGAATTTTCTCCGTAATCGTCATGGATGAAGACATGTTTCTTGCTCCAGTCTTCCCAAACCAATACTCAGGCTTGAGATAGCCATTTGCCTCAAGGCGATACCAACGGCCTAAGGCTAAAGGCGTAAGGCGCAAGGAAGTTTCAGTTGGTTGTTCCTCTTGCCGTACGCCTTGTGCCTTATGCCTCTTGGCCCGCCAAAGCCTTTAGTCGACGGCGGCTGCGCCTCAAATGGGGGAGTGACCACCCTGGCTCTGTCACTCCAATTCCCCAGTACTCCCCGATACTCCATTATTCCAATCTTATAGCGCCCGTTCTCCAGGTGCAAGGGAGGGGTTCTTCTTAAGGTACGCCAGGCGATTGAGTCCGTTTATGTAGGCTTTCGCACTGGCTATGAAAATGTCCGGGTCCGCACCTTTTCCCAGGGCCACGATACCGTTTTCCTGCAATCGAACCGTGACCTCTCCTTGGGCGTCCGTGCCCCCGCTGATGGCGTTAATGGAGAAGCGCACCAATCTCGAACGGGTTCCGGCCATTTTGGCAATGGTATTGAAGGTGGCGTCAATGGGTCCCACACCAAAACCGGCACCCTGCGCTTCCTGCCCGTCGATGCGCAGCCGCACCATAGCCGTGGGTATAGAGACAGTCCCGCTGACCACATTGAGGTACTCCAGTTGGTACCTGTCCGGAACCCGGAGGATTTCCTCGGCAACAAGCACTTCCACATCTTCGTCAAGGATTTCTTTTCGTTTGTCAGCCAGTTCCTTGAATTTTACAAACAATCGCCTCACGTCTTCCTCGGAAAACCCGTAGCCCAGCTCTGAAAGTTTCCGTTTGAACGCATGCTTGCCCGAGTGCTTGCCGAGAACCAAACGATTCGTGGAGAGACCCACGGTCTCCGGCTCCATGATCTCATAGGTCATCCGGTTCTTTAGCACGCCGTCCTGGTGAATGCCCGCCTCATGGGCAAAAGCGTTGGCTCCGACCACAGCCTTGTTGGGTTGCACCACAATGCCCGTGATCATGCTCACCAGCCGGCTCGCCGGATAGATCTCTTTAGCGTTGATGCTACTTAAAAGTCCCCAGTGCTCCCTGCGAGTGTAAAGGGCCATCACGATCTCTTCCAAAGAGGTGTTGCCGGCCCTTTCTCCGATGCCGTTCACCGTCACTTCGACCTGCCGCGCCCCTGCCATAAGTCCGGCCAGGCTGTTTGCTGTAGCTAGACCCAGGTCATTGTGGCAGTGAACGCTCAACACCGCACGATGGATATCGAGCGTATGTTCTCGGACATAAGAAACCAAGCGACCGAATTCATCGGGCATGGCATAGCCCACTGTATCCGGAATGTTCACCGTCGTTGCGCCCGCCTCAATGACCGCCTCAAAAAGACGACACAGAAAATCCGGATCGCTTCGCGATGCATCTTCCGCAGAAAACTCCACATTTTCCGTATACCCCTTGGCCTGCCTGACGGCATGGACCGCGGCTTCCACGACCTGGGCCCGGGTCATTTTCAGCTTGTGCTCCAAATGTATATCGGAGGTGGCAATAAATGTGTGAATCCTTGGTTTCGCCGCTTCCCGGACAGAGGCCCAGGCCTGGTCAATATCTTCTTTCGAGACCCTTGCCAGGGCAGCGACCTGGGGTTTCCGGACCTTTTCGGCAATCAGCCTGACCGCTTCGAAATCTCCGGGAGACGCTGCGGGAAATCCGGCCTCGATCACATCGACCCCCAGCCGTTCCAACTGAACGGCAAGGCGCGATTTCTCGGCAACGTTCATGCTGGCCCCTGGAGACTGCTCACCATCCCTAAGAGTTGTATCGAAAATAATGACACGTTCCGTCATGGTATAACCTCCTGTGCTTGCTGTTTCACCTATAAGAGGACTCCGGAGAGTTTATACCCCAAGGACCCTCCGCAGATTCTCAGGTCTCCAAGAATCTGCGGCGGTCATCTCCTTCACGCCATATTTTTCTTTGCACATAATTCCTTACTTTCCATTCAGCGCTCTGGACAGCTTGTACTGCACGCTGTCCACCAGAGCCTGCCAGCTCGCTTCGATCACGTTTCCCGACACACCGATGGTGGACCAGATTTCCCGCGGGTCTCGGGATTCGATTTGGACTCTTACCTTGGCAGCCGTCCCATCGCTCCCTTCAATCACGCGCACTTTGAAATCCACCAAGCCCATCTCCTCTATCTGGGGAAAAAACTTGGTCAGGGCCTTTCTTAGGGCGTTGTCCAGAGCATTCACCGGGCCATCCCCCTCAGCGGCCGTGATCTCGTAATCCTCCCCCACCGAAATCTTGATGGTGGCCTGGGCTGTGCTCGGGCCCGACCGGTTCTTCTCAATGATCACCCTGAAGGACTCCAGTTTGAAAGGCTCTTCGAACTGGCCCGTCACTTTCTTGATCAGGAGTTCCAGGGAGCCTTCTGCAGCATCAAACCGATAGCCCTGATCCTCCAGTCTCTTGATCTCATCCACAATCTTCTCGCTGTCATATCCATTGCCCTCCACCTTGATCTCCATCTCCCTTGCCTTGTAGGCGATGGTGCTTTTACCGGAGAGATCTGAAACCAGCACGCGCCGCCTGTTACCCACCGCTTCCGGGTCAATGTGCTCATAGGCCGCCGGATCTTTCAGAATCGCGCTAACATGGACGCCGCCTTTGTGGGCAAAAGCGCTCTTTCCCACAAAGGGCCTCTGGTTCAGGTCGGGACATTGGCCACTTCGCTCACATAACGGGACAGCTCGGTGAGTCTCTTGAGTTTCCCCCTCTGAATGCAGGCGTATCCCATCTTGAGCTGAAGGTTTCCCATGACGCTGATCAAGTCCGTATTTCCACACCGCTCGCCGTAGCCGTTGATGGTTCCTTGAACCATGGTGGCCCCGGCCCGCACTGCGGCAAGGGCATTTGCGAGCCCTAAGCCGCAGTCATCATGGGCATGGATCCCCACAGGGACCGTGAGTTGGGGTATGACCTTCTTCATGACAGCGCGGACCCCGTGAGGCAGGGTCCCCCCATTTGTGTCGCAGAGAACGACCATGTCCGCTCCGCCTTCAATCGCCGCCTTTATGGTCCTGATCGCATAGCCCGGGTTTTGCTTGTAGCCATCGAAGAAGTGCTCTGCATCGTAGATCACGCGGCGGTCTTGCTTCTTGAGGTAGGAGACGGTGTCCTCGATCATGGCAAGGTTTTCCTCCAGCGAGGCTCC
>JARRRH010000014.1:0-13149 GCA_037380925.1 Deltaproteobacteria bacterium
CAAAGTGATTTCTGAGACGATGCTTCACAAGGGAAAGGGCTGGCACCTTTTCTTCCGTTCCGGGGCTCCCAGCCCTTTCCAGGTATGGTTTCCCATGCAGACACTTTTGAAGGCCTGTAATCTATTATTCTCTGTTTTTTGCCTTATGCCTTAAACCTAATTCATCGTAACAAGGAGGTGAAAAAACTATGGCCAAAGACACAAAGATCGTCAAAGGGGGTTTCAGGGCGACTCTGGCGCTGATTTTTTCCATTATCGCCCTCATCTTGTCAATCGTAGCTTACACTTCGACCATGCGAGAGGAGCAAATCAACACCCGTATCAAGGACATGCAGGAAAGCCTGGACAGGATGAAGGAGGAGAGCTCGAAGCAGATAGACAAGTTGCGGGAGGAAACCGGGAAGGCCCTTGAAAAATTGGGCAGTGCCGTGAAAAAGAAGGAAGAGCCATAGGAGGGAGCCGGGAAACAAGGAAACCGGGCCCGAAGGAGTTCGTCTTGCAGGCGATTACGGTCTTGTCGTCCCCTTGGAAGTGAAGAGTCTACAGATCCAGCCGATGACTACCGGCAGGATACTCATGGTGATCACCAAGGTCCAGCCTGCAATGCCGGGGTTTGTCACCTTCATGACGTGGGAAAAACCGGGAACATACACGGTCATGAGGAGAAGGGCTGAGCAGAGAGTCAGTGCCCCCCACACGAACCGATTGCGGGTGATCTCATTTCTCAGGAAACCCAAATCGCTGTCCCCCATGTTGAAAACGTGCCAGAGCTGAGCAAAGGCGAGCGTCAAAAAGGAAACAGTCACCGCCCGGCTTTGTTCCATGTTGAGCCAAAAGAGAGCCAGCGCGAGGGCTCCGAGAATGGAGATGGTGATCAGGGTGCCATATCCTATCACGGCCAGCCAGTTAGAGGAGGTCATGATCGGTTCCTTGCTGTCACGGGGCGGCTTCTCCATCATGCCGGGGGCACCTTCCCCAGCCGCCAGCGCGAGGGCAGGGAATACATCGGTCACCACATTGAGAAAAAGAATCTGGAGGGGAAGAATCGGGAGGGGCGCGTTTACAACAGATGCCAGTGTCACAGACATGATCTCGCTGATATTGCATGACAGCAGATAGAGCACAAATTTCCTGATATTGCCGAAGATAATACGCCCCTGCTCTACAGCGTGGACGATGGAAGGAAAAGCATCATCAGTGAGGATCATGTCGGACGCTTCCCTCGCGACCTGGGTACCCCGCTGACCCATGGCGATGCCGATATCCGCCTTTTTGAGGGCAGGGGCGTCATTCACGCCGTCCCCTGTCATGGCCACAATGGATCCGTCCTGTTGATGAACTGCGATGAGATCCAGCTTCTGTTTCGGGCTCACCCGGGCGAAGAGAGAGGCCCCCAACAACTCCCGCCTCCCTTCCTCGGAGAGGTCTTCTGCGCTCGCAAAGTCTTTGCCCTCGATCACTTTTGCCTCGCCCTCATCCACCAGCCCTACGGCTAGAGCAATGTTGCGTGCTGTCACAGCCTGGTCCCCTGTGACCATAATGACCCGGATCCCCGCCTTTCGACAAAGTTCAAGGGCTCCTTTCACGTCAATTCGGGGCGGATCAAGGAGGCCCACGAGACCGACGAATCCAAGGTTCTCATAAGGTTTTTGGTCCAGGCGATCGACCCATTTTGCTGCCAGGGCCAGCACACGAAGTCCCTCGGCGGCAAGCTCAACGTTTTTTGCCAGCCAACGGTTGCGACTTTCCTCGGACATTTCCTGTTCGCCGTCGTCCGTGAGCACCGTTGAGCAGGCCGCAAGCACCGACTCCGGAGCACCTTTCACCGCCACACGGTACGACTCCCCCTTGCTGTGAAAGGTAGCCATCATCTTGCTTTCCGAATCAAAGGCCTCTTCCCGGACTTCCGGCATTTCCTCTACCAGTTCTTTTCGATGGATCCCTTGTTCTTCGGCAGCCACCAGGAGCGCCACCTCAAGGGGATCTCCGGTTGCTTTCGTGGCACCGTCAGTAGCTTTTCCGTCGAGAGAAGCGTTGTTGCACAGTGCCGATATCTCCAGGGCCTCCACCAAGATCTTTTTGTCTGAAGCGTCGGGCAGGGGGCCCTTTGCTGCAAGAAGCTTTTCCCTTCCACCGGACAGCGTTTCAAGCTCTATTTCCCCTGAAGCGAGTGCCAGACGGGTCACCGTCATGCGGTTTTCGGTGAGGGTGCCCGTCTTGTCCGTAAAGATGACACGGGTTGCCCCAAGGGTCTCCACGGCCGAAAGACGCTTTATAAGAGCATGGCGGCGAGCCATTCGCCAGACACCTCGCGCCAAGGCTATGGTGGCCACTATGGGAAGACCCTCTGGAATGGCGGCAACGGCAAGAGCAATCGCCGTTTCGATCATGAGAAAGGTCTCTTTACCCACGGCAATGCCCACTACCGCCACCAAGGCCGCAATGATCAGGCACAACCAAATCAAGCGGTGTCCCAACTGATTCAAGCGCTTTTCTAACGGCGTGATTTCGTCTTCCGTTTTTTCAACCAGCGAAGAGATCTCACCAAGCTCTGTGTCCATTCCTGTTCCGACAACCACCGCTTCTCCAGAACCCCGCGTTACCACGGTTCCCTTGAAAAGCATGTTGGTCCGTTCAGCCAGAGGCGTATCTTCCGCCAGGGGATCGACGGCCTTTCCAACCGGCACCGACTCCCCCGTCAGGACCGACTCGTCGGCTTGAAGCCTGGACGCTGAGACGATACGCAGGTCGGCGGTCACAATATCCCCGCCCTCAATCATCACAAGGTCCCCCGGAACCAGGCCCGTAGCAGGAATCTCCTGCACCGCTCCATTGCGCCGGACCCTTGAAACCACGTCTCCCAGTTTCCTAAGCGCTTCGATGGAGCGGGCTCCTTTCAATTCTGTAACAAAGCCGATAGCCGTGTTGATGACGATGACCGCGGCAATGGCTACACCTTCTACCACTTCTCCAAAAGCGAAAGACAGACCTGAGGCGGCCAGAAGAAACACGATAATCAGGTTCTTGATCTGGTTAAAGAGAATGAGCCAGGCGCTCTGGGCTTCCACTTCCCGGAGACGGTTGGGTCCGTAAAGCTTGGTCCGCTTCTTGGCTTCAGCAGAAGAGAGTCCTTCCTTAAGAGAAGCGTCCAGAGCCTTGGTCACTTCCTCCCAGGGTAGGGTCCATACCTTCTTAGGCCGTTCTTTCATTTCGACACCGGTTCAGCTCCGTTGTATGCCGGCGGCATTGTTGTTTAAGAATTTGCAGAAATGATTGAAATCGTCAATGCAAAAAAGACCGCAGAAGCTTCTTCTTTGCACAGGAGACCCGAAAAAACCAGGTCTGGATTTCCTGAATGAACATTGCCACTCCTGAACAAATCAGCTAACCTGAGCAGCAAAGGACCAGACAACATGATGACCGTCAAGGAAATCAGAGCGAAGAGCATCCTCAATAAATCCCGGGTTTTCGAGTACTGTGTCAATCCTTACACAGGGTGCCGGCTCAACTGTCGCTACTGCTATGCCCGCTTGTTTATGGGACGCTATTCGGGGCACAAGGAGGCGTGGGGTGATTTCGTGGATGTGAAGGTCAATGCCCCGGAGGTGCTCGGGAAACAGTTGGAAAAGGCGAAGAGGGGAACGGTGTGGATATCATCCGTCTGTGACCCCTATCAACCTCTAGAGGCTAAGTATGAGTTGACCCGAAAATGCTTGAGGGAGTTGGTGAAGAAGCAGTTCCCTGTGAACATCCAGACGAAATCAAAACTTGTGTTGCGGGACCTCGATCTGTTTCAGCAATTCGAGGATATCGAGGTGGGGATGACGGTCACCACCGACGATGAGAAAATAGCTCGATTGTTCGAACCCCGTGCGAGCCCCGTTAAGGAACGATTGAATGCTCTGGAGCGTCTTCATGTGTCAGGTATACGCACCTTCGCTTTCGTCGGTCCTCTTCTTCCAGGAAATCCGGAAAGGCTTGCTCAGAGACTGGAAGGAATCGTGGACAAGGTTTTCATCGACAGGATGAACTATATCGGTTCAATCAAAGGTTTTTATCTCCGGCACGGGTTTAAAGAGGAAATGAGGGACGAGTTCTTCGAGGTTCAGAAGAAGACGCTTGTAGCTGCATTGAAGGAAATGAAACGGAACGTTAAAGTTCTTTTCTAGACCGGCCTATTTGTAAATGGTTGACAGGCTGGCATCTTTCATGATTCAAAGGTGCAGAAGAAATGTTCGTCAGACCGCTCTTTCAAAGGGAGAGGAGCAGAATACGCGGGCTTGTCGGTCAGAGGGGAACCTTCACCCCACAAGAGCTGAAGGCAGCCACGGAGCTTGTGGACGATGTTTTGCGCCATGGTGAGAAAAGTGACTACCGTATGTAGAAACCTCCTCAACTCCGGGATATGAGGCGGCAAAGGCATTTTACAGGAAACAAGGATACCGTCGGGTTTGCACATTGAAGAATTTCTACCGGCAAGGGGATCACAAGCTGATTTTCATGAAAGAGGTATCTGGCCATGTTAGTGGCAAAAGCAAAACCGATTCCGTTGAAAAAGATTTTCAGTACAATTGAGGAAGACTTTCCGGAGCACCTGGAAAGATGCCGTAATTTTCTGAGGCAGAAAAGTATTTCCGCCACGGGGGAAGGCATCCGTGAAACCGCAGAATGGCTCAAGCGTTTCATCGAAACACTGGGAGGGGAAGCATCCTTTTGGGGAAATCCGTCTTTTCCCATTGTTTATGGTCGCCTTCGCGGAGCCTCTCAAAAGACCCTGATCGTATACGGCATGTATGATGTTCAGCCTGTTGAGGAACGCAAGTGGATGAGCCCACCTTTTGGCGCCGAGATACACACCTTACCGGGCCTAGGAGAGTGCGTGGTGGCAAGGGGTGCTTTCAATTCGAAAGGCGCCTTGTGCGGCTTTTTTAATGTGCTTAACGCCATAAAGGAAAAGGATGAAATTCCCCTGAACCTGGTCTTTGCACTTGAAGGGGAGGAGGAGATCGGAAGCCCCCAGTTTGAAGCATTTATAAAAGCACATCAGGAAGAGCTGAAGGCGGACGGGGTCGTTGACTTCGACTTCTCACAAGACTCCCGAGGCAAGGTTTCTATGCATCTGGGGCTCAAAGGCATCGTCTATCTGGATCTTATTTGCCACGGGGGCAAAAAGGGCGGGCCTGTGGATACCTCTGTTCATGGTTCTTTTAGCGCCTGGATCTCCTCTCCCGTATGGCGTTTGATTCATGCCCTTTCTTCGCTGACGGATAACAAAGAAAACATCAGGATCCCAAAGTTCTACGACAACGTCGCTCCCGTCAGCCGACAGGACGTGAAGCTTCTCAATAAACTGGCAACCACCTTCGATGAAAAGGCATTCCTCAGAGAGATGAAGAGCCTGTGCTTCAAATACGACCGCCACGGTGTTGATCTCCTCAAAAGAGGGCTCTATTCCCCCATCATTAATATTAATGGATTTCATGCAGGTTATGTGGACACGGGTACCAAAACCGTGCTTCCAAGAAAGGCGAGGGCTAAGATAGACATCCGCTTCGGCCCTAATATGGAGCCCGAGGAGGTAGTGGAAAAATTCAAGGGATATCTCCGGGACCAGGGATTTGACGACATCGAGGTCACGGTCAGGGACAGCTATCCCTGGTCCAAGACCGACTTCTCGGAACCTATTGTCCAGAAGATGTTGCAGGCTTACCGGTATCAGGGCCCCGAACCGGAAATATGGCCTCTAGCCACATGGGCGGCTCCTTATTTCGCCTTTTCGAGAGTACTGCGACTCCCGGTCGTGTCCGGAGGACTGGGTCATGGAGGGAGGCAGCATGTGGCCAATGAATACATGACGGTCCGGGGATTAAAGGACTTTGAGAAGTTTGCAGCCACCTTTCTGTATTTTTTCGCTGAGACCGATACCCAGCAATAACTGAATCCATTTGAGGGAACCCCCATTTGGCAGGGCGTCCCGGGATATGACGAGCTCGCCTGATCGGCTCGCAATGGCGGGCGGAAACTCACGTCTTTTTTCCTTGTGTCCTTTCAGAAGACAATTACTAAGAAGAATGCGGGGTAGGTTGATTGACGGGGATTGGCCGATAGGATAGGATTTTTGTGATCTCATCGGCGAATTCCAGGGCTCAGGGAGGAGATTCACGCAGCATGTGGAAGAAGATGAGGCACAATGTTCGCAGGCGCCTCTTGTCGGGCGTGCTTTTGTTCGTCCCATTTGGAGTGGCGCTGCTGGTCATGCGGTGGCTTTTTCGCTGGCTGTCAGGATTCCTTCAGCCGGTGGTGAAGAAGGCTATATCCGCGCCGGAAGTGTCAGCACTCTTCAAGTCGGTTCCGGAAACGTACGTGACCATCGTGGTGTCGGTTCTTTCCATTCTGATTTTGCTTTTTTTGCTCTACCTTGTGGGCGCCATCGGACAGTTCGTCTTGGGACGGCGGCTTATCGCTGCAGGTGAGAGGGTGCTTATGTGGATTCCACTGGTGGGCGCCGTGTATTCAGCAACAAAACAGGTGACGCAAGCATTTTCGGTGCCCGATCGGGCCGCGTTTGAGTCGGTCGTGTTGTTGGAGTTTCCTCGCCCCGGGTTCATGGCCGTAGGGTTTCTCACAGGTCATATTCAGGACCGTGACGGCCGGAAATATTGCAAAGTGTTCATTCCCACCAGTCCCAATCCAACAACCGGGTTCTTAGAGGTTGTGCCGGCGGAGGCGGTGAGAAAGACTTCCATGTCCATCGAGGAAGCTTTTAAAATGATTATTTCCGGGGGACTTGTTCAGGCCGACATCTTTGGATCCTTTCAAGAAGGCCGGCCGGGCACTAAGTCGGAGCCGAAATCAGGCGGTTCCCAGTCGGAAAAAAGCGCACCAACAGGGACATGAAAAACCGGCGGCCACTTTTCAGCCTGTCTCCGCGCTAAGGTCGATTCACCAAAGAGCCTTGTCATAAGCTGGTCCCTGATCCACGTAGCTCTCGTATTTCGGCTCATACATCTGGGATCTAATATGGGCCTGGAGATCTTTGGGTTTGGGCTCTGTTGCCAATCCGCGATTGTAAGCCACCTCGGCAACTGCTTCGGCGATTGCAGCAGAGACATCCCTGATTTTCCTCAGCGACGGATAGAGGCGCCCTTGTTCAAGGTCAGCCTCTGAAACCTGATGGGACAAGGTCCTTGCCGCAACAAGAAACATCTCATCCGTGACGAGTCTGGCTCTGGTTGCAATGACGCCCATTCCGAGACCGGGAAAAATATAAACATTGTTTCCTTGAGCAGGGAAAAATGTCTTTCCATTGACTTTCACCGGATCAAAGGGACTGCCGCTTGCAAAAATGGCTCGGCCTTGAGTCCAGGTATAAGCTTCCTCGGCAGTGCACTCAGTCTGAGAGGTCGGATTCGACAGCGCGAAAACAATGGGCCTCTTGTTGAGTCTTGCCATAGCTTCGAGAGCCGGCCGTGTGAAAGTGCCCGGTTTTCCGGAAACGCCTATAATCGCCGTAGGCTTTAAGGATTCAACGGCAGCAAGAAAATCGGGGAGAAACCTGTAGTCATGGGCATAAGGGCGTTTGTGCTCAGCGAGATCTTTACGGCTTTTAACCACCAGACCCTTGGAATCCACAAACCAACATCGAGTCCGCGCTACCTTCTCAGGCATGCCCTGCTCAATCATAGCGTAAAGGATCAGGTCGCCGATTCCGGTTCCTGCTTCTCCGGCGCCGAGAAAAAGGAATTTTTGATCCTTCAATTTCTGTCCAGTGATGCGAAGTGCGGAGAAGAGGCCTGCAAGGGCCACTGCCGCCGTGCCCTGGATGTCGTCGTTGAATGTGCAGAATCGTTCCCTGTACCTTCGCAGAAGGCGAAAAGCATTGATATTGGCAAAATCCTCAAACTGTATGAGCGCACGGGGAAAAACCTCCTCAACAGCCAGTGTGAACTCCTCGATGAAGGCATCATAGGGCTCTCCACGGAGACGCCTTTGCTTTAGGCCGATGTAGAGAGGATCCTGAACCAGAGCCTGATTCTCTGTTCCCACATCAAGGGTTACGGCAAGACACGCTGACGGGTGAACACCTGCACAGGCTGTGTAAAGGGCCAGCTTACTTACGGGAATGCCCATACCGTCGGCACCAAGGTCTCCAAGGCCCAAGATCCTCTCTCCATCAGTGACCACGATAATCCGAACAGTTTTGTGCGGCCAATTGCGCAAAGAACGCCCTATCTGTCCCTTGTCATGAGCAGAGACGAAGACACCCCTTGGCCTTTGATAGATGTGGCCGTACACCTGACAAGCTTTTCCTACGGTGGGCGTATATACGACCGGCATCAGTTCTTCGATATTATCTAAAAGAACCCTGTAAAACAATGTCCTGTTGCGGTCCTGAAGAGACATCAGAAAGACGTATCTTTCCAGATCACTGGGCTCGGCCCGGACGTTTTCAAGAACACGCCTGACCTGCTCATCCTGAGAATGAACCCGAGGCGGCAGGAGACCTTGAAGGCCCAGTATGTCACGTTCTTCTTCGGAGAAAGCTGTTCCCTTATTTAGAGCAGGATCATTGAGTAAGGCGGCTCCGGCCGGAAAGCCGGGTTTGCCGGCTTGAACTCTCGCCCGGATCTTTTCATTCCAAAGTTTGCTTTTTTTGCGGACTGATTCCAGGTTGATGTAATCCAGGAATCTTGACAGGCTATCCCCGTCCACCAGATCTTTGTCGAATTGAATGACAATCATGTCATCTTCGAATGTGACTTCATACATGGCCTCACCTTGTGTCCCTTTGCATTCGTTATTAGAAGCCCTGCTCCGTAGGATCCCTGCTTCACACCTCCCACGGACAAAAATTTATTCCTCAAAAAGCGTGCTATACTGTTAATGTTCTGATTGCCCTCACCTTCTCGAAGTCAAATGCGCAAATCGGAATCACACTTTCAGGACTTTGGTCGCATCATTCCTGTCCAAAAACGGTTTTGCTATGTTGCCGGGGCATGGGGGTCTCTTTTCAAAAACGAGGGGGAGCGGGCAAAGACTCTGCAGAAAGGTGCCCCCAAGGCGGGCGGAGACCATCATCAATCCATTCCATGGAAGGCTTTTCATCGCCATTTCCGCAGGAGGCCTTCCGCCCGCCTAACGCATTGCCTTACGCTGTGTTCCGGGCACCGGCTTTCTCGTTTTCGAAAAGAGATCCCCATGCCCCTGCCTTGGCGACACAAAAAAAGGAATCTGTATTGCAAGTAAAATCCTCCATTGTGTAAAAACAAACGCTTATGCAACTAAAAAGCTCATTTCAAAGTTATTTTGGACACCAGTGTTGAAAATCGTAGATTGAAAAGAAAAGTGAGCGGAAATGATGTGAGACGAACGCTCCCGGGGTGTCCGCACTCATAGAAATCTGGACTACTCGCACGAAGAAGCTGAAGCGATGACCTTGCCTAATAACAAAACAAAGATCGTTTGCACCATAGGGCCAGCATCGGAGTCCCAGCGGGTCATTGAAAAGATGCTCCTTGCGGGCATGAATGTGGCGCGCCTCAACTTCTCTCACGGCGATTTCGCAAGTCACGAAAAGATAATCCGTAACCTCCGTGCTGCTTCAGCCGCAACTAAAAGGCGAGTGGCCATCATGGCGGATCTTCCCGGCCCGAAGATGCGAATCGGCCAGCTTGAAGAGGAACCGATTGAGCTGAAATCCGGGCAGGCCTTTATCCTTACAACGGAAGTGATCACAGGGAACGGTGAGCGGGTCTCCGTTAGCTTTTCCCGATTACCCAAGGTGGTAAAGCCCGGGGACACCCTCTTTCTCAATGACGGATACATTCAACTGGAAGTGAAAAAGACGAAAGGAAGAGAAGTCCATTGTCAGGTTGTGACCGGAGGGGACCTGCGTTCCCGAAACGGCCTGAACCTCCCCGGCATTGATCTGGGGATCAGTGCATTCACGGATCGCGATCATGAGTGCCTCAAATTCGCCATGAAAAACGGTGTGGATGCGGTGAGCCAGTCCTTTGTCGAAACTGAAAAAGATATACAGGCTGTCCGGCGGGCTGCCGAGGCTTTGGGACATAATCCATTCATCATTGCCAAGATCGAGCGATCCAAGGCCAAAGATAACTTAAAAAAGATTCTTGATGCTGCCGACGCTATCATGATTGCCCGGGGCGATCTCGGCGTAGAGATTCCCATTGAGCAGATTGCAGTGGCTCAGAAGCATCTTATGCGCCTGGCCAACCTGAGGGGTAAACCAGTAATCACGGCAACCCAGATGCTGGAGTCCATGACCACCAACCTCCGGCCGACAAGGGCGGAAGCCACGGATGTGGCCAATGCCATTCTCGACGGCACGGACTGCGTCATGCTGTCGGCGGAGTCAGCGATGGGCAAGTACCCTGTTGAGGCCGTGGCCATGCTGGCCAGAATTGCCTCGACCATTGAGCCCCAGCAGCCGAGCTTGCGCGTTAGGGAAATCCTGAAAGAAGCCAGGCAGGAGAGAAATGCCGGTCTCACGGATTTGATCGCATCGAGTGTAGAGGCCACGGTGGCCCAGACCATCCCCTCGCTCGTGATTGTACCGACTCTAAGCGGTGCCGCAGCCAGGAGCATTGCCCGCTACAGGCTACCGGTTTGGATAGCAGGCGTGAGCTCCCAGGAGGCGACCTGCCAGCGGCTTCAATTTACTTACGGCGTCTACCCGGTGCATGAACCGGACCATCCTGAGGACTGGAAAGCCTTTGCAGGAGATTTCCTTCATGCCCATGGGGTCGAAGGGGGCCTGGTGGTTCTCACAGAGGGTCCATCTTTGAAGCATCCGGAAGCGAACAACAGGATGGAGCTCATAGACTTGCGGCGCAAAGAGACGAAGTAACAAACAATGGTGTACTGGAGTATTGGAGTGAAAGAAGGCAAGACGGGAACCATGGAAGAGTGGAAAAATGGAATAATGGGTCTTTAAGACATCATACCACTTATGACCCAGCATTCCAGCATTCCCTGTATTTCTCAATGAAAGGCGGAACGTGAACAAATGAAGAAACTTGTACTGCTGCGTCACGGGGAGAGCACCTGGAACAAGGAGAACCGTTTCACCGGCTGGACGGATGTGGGCCTCAGCGAAAAAGGAATTCAAGAAGCGATTGAGTCAGGACGCATTCTCCTTAAGGAGGGCTACGCCTTCGACATTGCCTTTACATCTGTTCTCAAAAGAGCGATCAAAACGCTCTGGATCGCCCTGGAAGAAATGGACCTCATGTGGATACCGGTTTACAGGAGCTGGCGACTCAATGAACGGCACTACGGCGCACTTCAAGGCCTCAACAAGGCAGAAACCGCAGAAAAACACGGCCGTGAACAGGTGCAAATATGGCGCCGGAGTTACGACACAAGGCCCCCTGCCCTGACCAGGGACGATCCGCGCTATCCGGGCAAAGATCCACGATATGCTGAACTCACCCCAGAGGAACTTCCGCTCACAGAGTGCTTGAAAGACACGGTAGCAAGGTTTCTGCCCTACTGGCGCAAAACCATTGCACCCACAGTGAAAGGGGGTAAACGGGTGCTCATCTCCGCTCACGGGAACAGTCTTCGTGCTCTGGTAAAATACCTGGACAAGATCCCGGATGATGAGATCGTGGGTCTTAATATTCCCACAGGCATTCCGTTGGTTTATGAACTGGAAGACGACCTGACTCCTATCCGGAGTTACTATCTGGGCGATGAAGAGGCGGTGAAGAAAGCCACCCAGGCGGTGGCGGATCAACTCAAGAAGAAATAACGAAGGCTGGAGTACTGGAGTATTGGAGTGACAGGACGATGAAGAGAGGGAATAATGGGACAGTGGACTGGTGGAATGTTGGGTCACGTGGGGTATCTTTCAAGGCTCCCCCATTATTCCATTTTTCCATACTTCCAACATTCCCTTCTTCCTTTGGAGGCTGAACATGGAAGACAAGGATCTGGATCTGACCATTGAGACGCTGGGTCAGTGTCGAATCCCTAGCCCTATGTCCACCACACAGTTTATTCGGGATGACGGACACGTGCTCTACCACAACAACCTCGCAAAAATAAAAGCTTTCCTAGACACAGGAAAAGAGCCCCCCCATTTCGAACTGGCGGGACCGCGAGAAAAAATCTATTTTGATCCGTCCAAACTCAAATGCGGCATTGTCACCTGCGGCGGACTGTGTCCCGGTCTGAACGACGTAATTCGCGCCATTGTTCTGGCCCTCTTCTATCATTATGGTGTCAAGACTGTTTTTGGGTTTCGCTATGGTTACGAGGGTCTCACTTATAGGCATGGGCACACGCCGTTGGAACTAACCCCGGAAGTGGTTGAAGATATCCACACAGAGGGAGGAACCATCCTGGGAACCTCACGGGGTCCCCAGGACGTTTCGGAAATGGTGGACGCTCTGGACCGTATGAACGTGGGTCTTTTGTTTACCATTGGGGGGGATGGCACATTTCGCGGCGCTCAGGCCATCCAGGAAGAGATCAGCCGACGAGGCCTCAAAATCGGTGTTATCGGCATTCCCAAGACTATTGATAATGATATCGCCTACGTGGACGCTTCCTTCGGGTTTGAGACCGCTGTGGGGGAGTCCCGGACGGCGATCTATTCCGCACACACAGAAGCCACCGGCGCGCGAAACGGCATTGGCCTGGTCAAGCTCATGGGTCGTGAGTCCGGCTTTATTGCTGCGTATGCCGCTTTGGCAAACAGCGATGACAACTTCTGTTTGGTGCCGGAAGTGCGTTTCACCCTGGAAGGATTTCTCAAGGCCTTGAAGATCAGGCTGGAGAAAAGGGCCCATGCCGTTATCGTTGTGGGAGAAGGGGCGGGCCAGGACCTGGCGGAGGGAAGCGGGGAAAGGGATGCATCCGGCAATATCCGGTTCGGAGACATCGGGCTTCTCTTAAGAGACAAAATTAGGGCCTATTTCAAAAAAGCGGGAATGCCCGTAGATTTGAAGTACATTGATCCGAGTTACACGATCCGCAGCATGCCGGCCAATGCTCGTGATTCGGCCTTCTGCCTCCTCCTGGGTTACAACGCCGTGCATGCCGGCATGACAGGCCGGACCAACATGCTGGTTGGTTTCTGGAAAGATGAGTACACCCATGTGCCCATTCCCCTGGCAGCGT
>JARRRH010000015.1:0-13032 GCA_037380925.1 Deltaproteobacteria bacterium
CTTGAACATCCAAGTTCTGCCGCCCTTCCCTACTGAGCAGCTCTGTTTTCCCAGCACCAGCCAGAGGGGGGCGACTCCGACAACCCCCCCTGACGCGGCATTGGGCTTGTGAGGAAAGAAAGTCAAGGAACATCAGCTAGATGGGAAAATTCCACTTTACAAACAAAAGCCGTCCCTGATAAAAGCGTTTAACATTGAAGAAAAGCGGCTTTTTGTAGCATGGCGGACCCAGTAACACCTAGGTCGCCCCTATCTGACCGAGAATGCAGCATCCTGGAGGCTTCCCATGGATAAATCCAAAGAAAAGATCGAGAAGTTGAGCGTGGGCATAGAATACCCGCAACGGCGTTTCGGGCTCATAGCCATTGAAAAGGGTTTCATCACCGTGGACGAGCTGTGGGAAGCGCTTATGAGACAGAAGGCTCAATCACCGGATGCGGAGCGCAGGCACATCGGCATGATACTGAAGGACATGGGCTATATGAAAGTCCCGCAAATCGAAGAAGTCCTGGAATCCATGAAACAGGAAGTGGAATTGAAGAAGCCCCTTCCGAGATTGTCAAAAGGAGGCGATCTTGGGGGAAGGAAAAGGAGGAAAAAAACGTAGCTTGCCCTTGGTGCCTCATGGGCGGCGTCCAAAGGGAAAAGGCCCCTGAAGGCTTGCCCGGCTCATCCACCGTGCTGACCCTCAGGGGCCAAACCCTGCTGGGACCTACCTAATTATTTGACATATATCACCTTCTGCTGAATCCGTCAATCATTATCTCTCGCACCCCAAATATTTTCATCACTTTGGAAATCATTACTTTCGAAAGACGGTTTCGCAATGTTGCAAGGGCATGGGGATCTCTTTTCAAAAACGAGGGGCAACGGGCAACGACTCTGCAAAAAGAAAAGGCCCCGGATCCCGGCTAAGCCCGAAACGGTGTGGCTTGGTTGTCGGCAGGTGATCCAGGGGCCAGTGGGAGGTGGAAAGGAGGTCTATAATTAAAGTAAATTAGCATATACTGATATAGAAGTCAATTAAAATTATAGAAATTTTTACTTACTTAAATAAAAAAGTCAGACAATGCCTGTTTCGTGGAGCGCGGCTCCACTCCAGCTCAAGCCATGTGTTTTATCTTTAGGCAGAAGGGATTCCACCCTTACTGCGGTGAACTGCTGGGCCGTTCCCTCATCGCGTGTTAAGATCGAGGCTCAAGTCTCTGGTGAGGTCATCCCTCAAAGGCTTTGAAGATTAGGGAAGCATTCGTGCCGCCGAAGCCGAAGGAGTTGGACATAGCGGTTTTCACCCTCACCCTTCTCGCCTCATTGGGCACAAAATCCAGGTCACACTCCGGATCAGGTTTTTCGTAGTTGATGGTGGGCGGTATAACGCCCTTGTGGATGGTGAGGACGGAGTAAATGGCCTCCACGCCTCCGGCCCCGCCCAGAAGGTGGCCGGTCATGGATTTGGTGGAGCTTATGGCCAGTCTGTATGCATGATCGCCGAACACGGCCTTGACGGCCTTAATTTCAGCTTCATCATTGAGCTTGGTCGAGGTACCGTGGGCATTAATGTAATCAATCTCTCCGGGCTTCAGCCCTGCATCCTCAAGCGCGTTTTTGATGCACAGGATGGCGCCACCACCGTCCGGTTCCGGCGCTGAAACGTGGTAGGCGTCAGCAGACATACCGTAACCCACCACTTCCGCATAAATCGAAGCGCCCCGCTCCATCGCCTCGTTCATCTCTTCAAGGATCAGGATACCCGCACCCTCAGCCATAACGAATCCGTCTCGGTCCAGGTCAAAGGGACGAGACGCTTTTTCAGGTTTGTCATTTCGCGAGGAAAGGGCCCGCATGGCACAAAAGCCTCCCAGAGCCAAAGGAGTGACCACCGCTTCCGAGCCGCCTGTAATCATAGCATCCGCTGTGCCGTCGCGAATGAGTCGGTAGGATTCGCCCACGGCATGGCAACTGGCTGCACAAGCCGTCTCAATGGAAAGATTCGGCCCTTTGGCACCAAACTCGATGGCAATCTGACCCGGGGCCATGTTGGCGATCATGCCGGGAATAAAAAAGGGGCTAATTCGACGGGGCCCCTGTTCGGTCAGAACCTTGTGGTAATGCTCCAGCATGGCGAGCCCGCCCAGTCCCGAACCCGTGACACAGCCCACGCGATGGCGGTTCCCGTCGTGGATTCTAAGCCCCGACTCCTCCACGGCCATTCTCGCGGAAGCCACGGCCCAGTGGATAAACACGTCGAAACGTCTGATGGACTGTTTGTCCAGAAAATCCTCGGCCTTGAAATCTACGACCTCTCCGGCTATTTGCGTTGTAAAGGGGGACGGGTCAAATTTTTCGATTCTTTTGATTCCGGATTTTCCGGCGCACAAGCCCTCCCAGTTCTTCTTAACGCCGGTTCCCAGGGGCGTCACCATCCCCAATCCTGTGACCACCACCCTTCGTCTCATACTGTTCCCTTCAATGGTTCTCCGGTTGCCCTTTCAAACCCCGGCATGGATAAATTTATGCTGCAGCAGCTGAAGCTTTTTCGACATAATCTATGGCGTCTTGTACGGTCACAATCCTTTCCGCTTCCTCGTCCGAAATGGAAACACCAAACTCCTCCTCCATGGCCATGATCAACTCCACCTGATCCAAAGAATCCGCACCCAGGTCATCGACAAAAGAGGCTTTTGGCACCACATCTTCTTCCGCAACGTCGAGCTGCTCACAGATGATCTTTTTGACTTTCTCGGCAATGTCCGACATAAGTCATTACCTCCTTCTGGTCGTCAGTTAAAAATAGGCTTATCGCGACTTCGCGCTGTATCCCTCAGATAAAATGATTTTGCAACCTTTTTTTCACATGTAGAGCCCGCCGTTGACGTGAATAACTTGACCGGTGACGTAGCTTGCCCCATCAGAGCAAAGCCAATAAACAACCTCTGCCACCTCCTCGGGTTTTCCGATCCTCCCCATGGGGACTTGCTGCAGAAAATATTCCTTCGCTTTTTCTGCAAGTGAGGCTGTCATCTCCGTGTCAATGAAACCCGGAGCTAGGGCGTTCACCGTGATGCCCCTGGATGCGACCTCGCGGGCGATTGTTTTCGTAAATCCCATAATTCCTGCTTTGGACGCCGCATAGTTTGCCTGGCCTGCATTCCCCATCTGGCCCACAACGGATGAAATGTTGACTATGCGGCCTCTCCTCTGTTTGATCATGGACCGGATCACCGCCTGGGTGCAATTGAAAACGCTTTTTAGGTTAATGCGGATTACCGCATCCCAGTCATCCTCAGACATCCGCATCAACAGCGCATCCTTCGTGATGCCGGCATTGTTGATCAACACATCCACCTTGCCGAATCTCGAGAGAATGTCCTTGAACAGGGCATCCACTTTGCTGAAGGAAGAGACATCCACCTTGTGGCTTTCAACTTCGACTCCTTTTTCAGAAAGCATTTCGAGTGTTTGCTTGGACGCTGTCTCATCCGGATCATAATGAACAATAACGATCCTCGCCTTGTCTTGGGCAAACCGCAGCGCCACGGACCGCCCAATCCCCTTAGATCCGCCCGTGACAAGAACTACCCGTTCTGAAACACCCATGCTGTCCCTCAACACTGTGTTCAGCCCCGAGGTCCCTCCGGTTCGGCATTTTCGGCTCTAGTCTCCCCAGCAACAATCACACTAGGTTTCTTCAGCCTTTTGGATGATCGCCCTCCCCCTGTACATGCCACAGTGTGGGCAAACACGATGAGGCAGGACAGGTTCATGGCACTGGGGGCACAAAGCGGTATGAGGCAGTTTGACGCGGTCATTGGACCGCCGCATATCTCGTCTGGATTTGGATTTTTTCTTCTTGGGTACAGCCATGTTCTAACCTGATTCTCCTTTGATCTTCATAGACTTGAGCTTGGAAAAGGCCGGGTGACCGGAATCCTTTTTACAGCGGCACGGACCCTCATTCAGGTTGGCCCCGCATAGAGGGCAAAGGCCCAGGCAATCTTCCCTGCAAAGGTTTTTCATGGGCAGCGCCAAGTACAGCTGCTGCCGAATGATGGCATCCAGATCGACCGTCTCTCCGTTGATAAATTCAACCTCCATGTCCTCTTCGAGAAGTTCCAGCTCCGCCTCATGGGGCGCGGTGGGGCGAACGAGCAGGGACACGTGGAATGAGGATTTCAACTCCCAGTGATAGGGCTCGAGGCAACGATCGCATCTGACCCGGGCCCTGCCGGAGATATCGCCGTCCAAAAGATATTTGTCCCCGACCTTGTACACGTGGACATTGACCTTCAAGGGTCTGTCCAGGCTTAGTATGGTGTCCTCGGGCCCGTCCGGGGACCACCAGTTTTCGTCCAGCGTCTCGGTGATCCGACTCTCTTCAGGCAGGGTCCGAAGGTCGATGATCATGGCAAATAGACCTATTAAAGAACAATATATTTTGATTAAGCTTTAGATAAAATGAGTTATTATATAGCACCTGCTCATTTTGTCAAGTGAATTTCTGGAAATAAACCGGTGCAAACATTCCGGCACCCTCCTCTACCCGCCCCATGTATCGGATTTTATTATTTTTTATTGACACTTAACCCCTTCCATTGGTATATTTTATTGAGTCCCAACCTTCGTTGGCTTCCAAAGGTTATCGCGTTCTAGAAGATTCATCCCGGGACAATGTGACCATGAGAGAACGTCGTCAATGTGGCTATTCAGGGAAAGACTGAGCAGTTACGAGAAAATTCGCCGATCCCTTTACGAGATTCTGAGGGACGCCTTGGAGTTGCGTCTGGTCAAAATATCGCTTCTCGATTCCTTTTACAAGCACGTGAAACAAGGCGTGGAATACAATTTTCCGGAAAAGAGCGAACTCAAGCCCAAGTCCAAAAAAATGGAGAAGGAGTCAGATCTTTTCAACACCTTCATTGTCATCTTCGCCGAGGGCATCATCAGTGCGGAACTCAAGAACTACATCCGCTTCTTCCCAGAGAACAAGGTCATCAAGAAAAACCTCGAATACCTTGCAGAACTCCCCGTCAGCAAAAAATTCAACCAAAACCTCAGGTACTTTGACAAGGCCCATTTTTTGGACTTCCTGGAAAGTCTCTTGGACGTGGATTACGCCCTTCTGATTCAGCAAGATCCCACTCTCAAGAAGAAAAATCGGTACGCGTTGACCCACATGCACGTCAAAATCGATTGGCCCATTGCCGATGCTGCGGAAGATCTGGCCAAATCATTGAGGTACATTCAGAGCAACCTCTACGAGCGGGGAGATAAAGAAGCCCGTGTCCTTCAGAACAAACTCTTCGAAAATTACGCGTGCCACCACAGCGTTGGGGGGCGACGAACAGCCGGCCTGATTGCCGCGCAATTATTGAGAAAGCAGGACTTCATATCTACGGTCTTCGTATCCAGCTCCGAGTCCCGCACCATGGTGAAGTACTCGGAACGCGGTGTTTCAAAGTACTTCCTCATCCAGCTCACGGACGCACAACTTACCGCGCTGGCCCAGAAGGAGGCCATGGATAATGAGTTCTTCAAGTCCGCGTATCTCTACCCGGCTGACGGCTTCCATGTGGGCATTTCGGAAGCAGTATACAGCTACACCCCTTACTCCAGGCCCCCTGAAGATGGAAAGCTCAGAAAGTGCAAACCCGCTTACAACTGGCTCAAGCTGAGGGATGAATTCCTTCATCCCAAAGATACATCACACCATCTGAGGCCCATCAACTACAACTGGGTGTATACCGCCGAGTAATTCAGTAACAAAGCATTCCTTTCCCTGTTTTCTTTGCCTTATCCTGGGCCCACTTTTTTAAGCCATGTTGGTGCAAGATTAGTGTTTGCCCAGCTTTTCCATAACCTTTACCACAAACCAAAGGTCCAGCACCCTCTGCCACCTGAGTAGGTATACTTTGCCGTCGTCCGCCATCACCTTGAAATAGTCCTCCTCTTCCCCGTACCACCGGTCAATAAGCTCGGTCACCTCCAGTTTCCGGCCGTCCATAATAAAATAGAGAGGCCTTTCGTTTGCCTTATAACCTGAATAGGCGATCACTTGAATCTTTTTGGGGGGTATTTCTTCCGACATGTTCGAGAGTCTCCTCGACGGCCGTGCCCGAACAGTATACGACCAGGAGGGGACGGATGACAACTAGGGCCTGTCCCCTTCGGAACAAAGACTTGGACGCCCATGCTTGACAGGGGGTCCTTCTGCCCCTATGTTGGCCATGTTCGCCGGGAGATACTCGGGAACCCCATGAGGAAAAAGACGGGGGTGGCCCGTTCTGTCACGATGGAAACCCGTTCCCAAAAAAGCCATGAGGGGAAGAAGGGCTTAAGCAAGTCCGAGGACAAGAATCGCTTTGAAACCCGGCAGGGCCGAAAGATCACCTTAGTCGGAGCCGGTGTAAACCTCTTCCTCGTTGGGATCAAACTCGTCGCGGGCCTGTACGGCCACAGCCAGGCCCTTATTGCCGACGCGGTGCATTCCATTTCCGATCTCTTTACAGATGCGGTTGTGCTGGTCGGCTTGAAATTGGGCCGAAAAGGTCCGGATCAAGACCACCATTTCGGCCATGCCCGGTATGAAACCCTGGCATCCGCTTTTGTGGGTGGAGCGCTTGTGATCGTGGCCGTTTACCTCGGGGTGGGAGCCGCTTCCGCCATCTACCACCATACGGAAAGTCACCCTACACTCATTACCGTGGTGGTGGCCGGTCTCGCTATCATTCTGAAAGAAGTTCTCTACCGATACACCATCCATGTGGGGCGCCGGATCAGGAGCGCCGCCCTTCAAGCCAATGCATGGCATCACCGCTCGGATGCCTTCTCCTCTGTGGCGGTGCTCCTGGGTGTAGGCGGCGCCCAGATCAATCCCGACTGGCACATTCTGGACGCTTACGCAGCCTTGGTCGTGTCCTTATTTATTTTCAAGGTGGGACTGGGAGTGCTCGTCAGCTCTGTCAGGGAGTTTACGGACACTGCACCCACTCCGGACATCATGGACCGGGTGCGTTCGTGCGCCGGTACTGTTCCCGGTGTCATTGAAACCCATGACATCCGGGTCAGAATGTCCGGGGGCTATTACCAAATGGAACTCCATGCCGTGGTAGATGGGGCTCTAACCGTTGCAGAAGGGCATCAGATCGCAAAGAAGATCGAAGCTTGCTTAAGGGAAGAATTCGATCAATCGAGCCAGGTGATCATCCATGTTGACCCTTCGGAGGAGTAAGACAGGCGACTTGTTTTTAGGGAATGACGAAAAATCCGCCCAGATAAGGTTCCCTTCCCTTTGGTGAGATGAGATCATGCCTTGTTGAGAAACGCCTGAAGCTCTTTGATGATATCAATCTTGGTCTCCGGCCTTGTGCCGTCCTCGAACAGGAAATCGAGCAAAAATGCGATCTTGTAATCCACAGCCGAGGTCTTGTATTCCTGAATAGCGGATACGCTGACATCCTTGAGCCTTGCGAAGTTGTCCTGCTTGAAGAGGTCCGTCCGTCTCAAAATGAGATCGAGAGCCTCTTTGGCATCCTCCGCATTTTCCAGCACCATTTCAATTCCATCCAGTTTTTTGACGGCTTTGACGATCTTTTCGCTCTCCACCTTGATCTTCATTGTTCTGCCCTACCCTCGTGACTTCCAATTTTGCGAGTACCCGAGAACCTAATTTTTCTAATCATGGTCTATCTTTGGAAATAATTCAAGAGATTTGGCAAAAATTTGGTTTTCCTTAATGGAGAAAATCCTTTATTAAACCAGCAAGATATGGTAAATTTTATTGTTGGTTTATTTTTGTCTCCCTGAGAAGGGCCGGGGAGACAGTGTCGTTTTTCACTGGGAGGTTTACAAGTTTGCAGAGGGCTGCCCAAGCTGTTTCCGATTAAGGCCCTTGAAACGGCCCTTTAGACTGCCATCAAACGGATAGGGGAAGATGGTTCCATATAGACCGAGGCTGTCTCGTGTCGGGTATGCAACCCGGGTCTATTTTTTCTTTGATTTTGGGGGATTCTGTGTCTGAAAAGCAGCATATCAAGCGTGCACTAAAGGAAGCGGAACTCTATCAAACCCAGGGCCTCATGGAGGAGGCAAAAGGAAAATACGAGGAACTTCTCAAGTTCATCGGGGAAAGCCAGCATTTCTCAAACCATGAAAAGCTCATCGGAGCTGTAAAAGGCAAAATCAAGGCTCTGGATGAAGCCCTTTCAAAAATAGAAGATGCTCCCGTAACGCTTGAGCTTTCCCACAACGTTCAGGATCTGATCAAGAACCTCTTTACTTTTTCCCAAACTGAGGAAGCAGCTGCCATGGAAGGCGCTGTGGCTCTGGCTAAATTCGGTCAATTTGAGCGAGCGTTAAACGAATTCAGAAACCTCTTGGACCAGGGGATCATGCCGGTCATGGCCGCCAAGAACATCGTCCGGTGCTATCTTTCCATGAAGGATACGAACGCCGTGTTGGGTGAGTTCAAACAATGGCGCTCCCGGAACCTTTTTTCCACGGACGATCTCAAGGATGTCCGAACCTTCATTAAAGGCTCCATGGAAAGGCAAGGCCTTGAGATCAAGCTACCTGAGGTTGCTCAACCCAAGCAGGCCGGCATCCCTCTCAAGCCGAAGAAGAAGAAAAATGAACAAGATCTGCTCCTCGACATCTCAGGAGTTTCTATCCGATTCGACATGGGCCCTCTTAAGGGCCAGACCGTGGATTTTGATGTAGACTTTCAATCGGCCAATACCGTGAGCATCGTCATTTCCGTGGAGCAGAAGGAGCTGGCGGAAAGCCTTGCCCCGGGCACCCGGCTGCCCGAACTGCAGTGCTACTCTCCGATCACCGTGTTCAGAAGCCATGGCATTGTTTCCGGTAAAGCCACGGTTAAGCAGGGGCCAAGAAGAGGGGACTACATGGTGGACATTAAGATTGAAGGGGATTAACCGTGGCGGCAGGCCGCTCAAAAGCACAAGTTTTTGAAATGAAAAGGCAGAAGCACGGGATTATGCTTGTGCCCCAAGAGGAGGGTACTCTGTAGGCTCTATGGCGGTCTTCAATGCAAAAGACAGGATCATCGAGTGTAAGTTGGTCTTTTACGGACCCGGACGAGGCGGAAAAACGACAAACCTGGAATATATTTTCAAGGCATTTAACAAACACACTTCCACAGAGATGGTTTCCATCAACACCCAGGGAGACCGGACCCTGTTCTTCGATTTTCTGCCCATGGGTCTGGGCAAAATAAGAGGCTGTGACGTGAAAATTCAGCTTTACACAGTGCCTGGTCAGCCCAAATATCGCTCCACCAGAAAGATGGTGCTTAAGGGTGTGGACGGGGTGGTGTTCGTCGCCGATTCCCTGGAAATTCAGAGAAAACAAAATGTTGAATCCCTCAAGGACCTTGCGGAAAATCTTGCAGAGGAAAATAAGAACGTGTTCAAAATGCCGCTCGTCATGCAGTTCAATAAGCGGGATCTCGGCGATGAGGGAATACCCATCATGCCGGAGGATCTGATGAACCGTGAGCTCAACAACAAGCTCAAGGCACCCTATTATCTAGCCAGTGCTTTGAAAGGAAAAGGTGTTGGTGGAACCCTCAAGGAAGCCTTGCTCTTGACGTTGCGCCATCTCCAGCAAGAACTCCAATGGACCAAGTAGGACGTGGCCATGAATGAGAAAGTAGTCCTATCTGGAGATCTGAGCTTTAACAGCCTTGCAGAGGTTTTCCAAATCCTCGGTGGAAACAACAGCACCGGTGTCCTTCGCATCTCCAGCCAGTATGTATCCAGTCCAGGTATCGTTTATTTTATCAACGGGGACCCCGTCAACGGTTCGGACGGGTCTATGAATGGGCTCGACGCTGTCTACGCACTGTTCGGACGAACGGAGGGAAAATACGAATTCCTGGAAGAAGAGGTGACCGTTCAAAGGGCAATTAAGAAGGGACGGATGGAAATCGTGCTTGATGCCATGAGGATGCTCGACGACGGCGCGATCAAAAAGGTGGGACCCCCCACTTTTGAACAGGCGCCTTTGCCGGAGGAACACCAAGCAGTGAAAGGAGGCGGCCTATCCGTCCTCAAAGGGCCTGCGGTTGACTTCCTTTACGTGGTTGACGAGGAGGACTTTTCCGACGGCAAGACCGTCGTCAGGGAGGGCAGTCACGGCAAATGGCTCTGGGTCATCTTGGATGGCATGGTTAAGGTCACCAAGGAGACCCCAAAAGGACCTTTGACCATCTCTCATATTGGCGAAGGATGCTTTATTGGCACTTTCGCATCCTTTCTTTTTCAAGAACACTCGAGAAATGCATCCGTTACAGCCGTCGGTGAGGCAAGACTGGGACTGTTGGATACCCAGCAACTTTCAGTGGAGTTTCGAGCCCTTTCTCCTGACCTGAGAAATGTCCTCGTCAGTATGGATGGGAGGCTCCGGAGGATTACCGATAGGGTTGCTCAGCTCGCGGGGCAAAGGGATGCGATGACCCAGTTGGCTAAAGGGAAAGAGGTTATCTTGAAAAAAGGGACAACCAAAGCCGGGGCCTACATTATCACTGCCGGCGAAGCCTGTCTCATGGGGCAGTCCAAGAAGGGTCCGCTCCATCTCCTGACGCTCGAAAAAAAGGACTTCTTCGGCAATCTCCCTTTCCTGGACATGGGCCAAGAACCTCAGAAGGCTGCTGTCATGGCACCAAAGGACCTGAAAGTGCATAAACTCGATGTAAAAAGCCTCCAGGAAGATTTCGGCCAAGCCCAGGGAACCATCAGGAGCATGGTTCTCAACCTCAACTCCTCCATTGCCGCCACAACCAGGATGGCGATCCGTCTCTTTGAAGGGAACTAGAGAGGATCACTGAAAAAGGCGTCGTTAAGTTAGTGATTCACCCCGCGCCGAATTGCCCCCCTATCGTAATGACGGCCACGGCTATCCCCTTGTTCACTCCAAAATCAAGGAAAATTTCAGGTCACTGGTGACCAAAATAATTTTGAAATGAGCTTTTTAGTCGCATAAGTGCTTGTTTTTACACAGGGGATGATTTTACTTGCGATACAGGTCCCTTTTTTATTCATCGCCAAGGCAGGGGCATGGGGGTCAAACCCCCATGCCCCTGCTACATCGCGAATCGTTTTTGGACAGGAATGATTTCAGGTTGACGCCTTTCCAGAGGGGCCTTACCTTTTTAGGTAAAAAGGAGCGGACGCCGCTCTAAAAAAACGCCGTTTCTTGTACAAGGGGTTTATAGACAACATGAAATGGATTCGAAATGCATGGATTATCTTTTTCGGGGCGCTCTTCGGGCTGACGGGTTTCTCTCTCACGGTAGGGACACCGTTTTCCTCTGCTGAAGCTCCCCAACCCGGTCTCCCAACCCTTATCAAGGAAAGAATTGCCGTCATGCCTTTTTTAAAAGGCCGATACAGCTCCGGTATCCGGGAGACGATACGCTGTCCTGTCTGCGAGCTTTCCTTTCAACCCACTGAGCTCACGCCTGACTGTGATCAAGTCCTGACCCGGTACGTGCAAGAGGCCCTTGAGAGACGTCACGAAGAGATGGTCATACCCTCTGCGCCGGTCGAGGCCGCCTATGAGCAACTTTCCAAAGATGTCACAAAGGATACCCCTGTTACCCTCGCTCAACGTCTGGGCAAGAAAGTGGATGCCGATTACGTGTTCATTGGAACCGTGTTGCGATACAGGGAGAGGCGAGGTGGCTCCGGCGGAGTCCAAACGCCGGCCTCGGTGTCCTTCTCCGTCCATCTCATCCGTGCTGCGGACGGAAGGTTGCTCTGGGAAGACAGCTTTTCGGAAACCCAGCGAGCTCTGTCCGAAAATATCCTGGAAGCGCGCACTTTTTTTGAAAGAGGAGCCAAGTGGCTCACCGCCGACGAATTGGCGCGGCATGGCGTCAATAAGATCATGAAGGATTTTCCTTACTGACAACACCTTGCGAAGCCCCTGCCCTGCTTTACCCATACGTGAAGCCGCTCCCGCCAAGGGGATTGACATGAAAGGCGAACAAAGGGCGGCCCTGTTTGACAAAGAGAGGAGGCCGACTTAGCTTAGTGCGTACCTTTTTACCAGTACAGGAGGAGAAGTCATGATTAGCCAAAAAATGGAGAACGCGCTCAACGAGCAAGTCAACAAAGAGATGTATTCCGCCTATCTCTACATGTCCATGTCGTCTTACAGCGACTCTGTCGGCCTCAAAGGTTTTGCCAACTGGTTCATGGTTCAGTATCACGAAGAAATGCTCCACGCCATGAAGATCTACGAATACATACAGAGACAAGGGGGGAAGGTGGAGCTCGCGGCAATTCAAGAACCTCCTTCCGTGTTTGAATCGCCCTTGGACATGTTTGAGAAAACCCTGTCCCACGAAAAAATGGTAACAAAATCCATTAACGACCTTGTCGACCTCGCCATCGAGGAGAAGGACCACGCCACCCACATTTTTCTGCAGTGGTATGTGACCGAGCAGATCGAAGAAGAGGAAAACGACAATGATATCATTGCCAAGCTCAAGCTCGTCGGCACAGGGGCCCAGGGAAACAACGGACTCTTCATGATCGACAAGGAACTGGGCGCTCGGATCACGGGAGTTCTAACAGACTTCAGTAAGGGTATCGAGGCAGGGATAAAAGGATTGGAGGCCGCCGGGTAGGAGAGCAGAGGGAGAGAGAAAGCCGAACCTTACCGTTACCTGACTCACCAGACGCAAAGAGGCCCGACCCGGGGCCTTTTTCATTTCTCGGCACATATATATAACTTATATAAATTATATGTAATATACATAAAAATGCTTGACAAATATCAAAATATATGTATGATATTGCATAATTTGATCCGAAGAGATGAATATAAACGCTTCGCTTCAATCGCCAACAAGTATCAACAACCAGCAAAAAGGACAAATTTTCGGGGACTAAGTGCTCTAAAGGAAAACCTTCTCGGGTGTTCGTGCATCTTTTCTGCTGGGGATCTACCTAATTTAGACAAGGGATCGCGTCAGCTTAAAAAAACGGCATCTCGGGAAGACTTTTTGAG